>CAZRGY010000252.1:0-6209 GCA_964599715.1 uncultured Verrucomicrobiota bacterium
GCAAAGTGCCGGGCGGGACTACGATTGATATCGCTCATCTGCTGCCCGCCTTTGTGCGTTCCCGGCTGAACACCTTTCCCGAGCCGGTCAGCAATGCCAAGGTGCTGCAGCCGGATTGTTATTGGACGGCGATGAATTTTTTTAAGAACCCACCGGACCCGTTGTATCCGGATGACACGGTCTGGCGGAAAGATTTGGCGGATAACTACACCCAAATGGAAGAGCCCAGCTTCGGTGATCTGCTCTTCATGGTACGGGCTGATGGCGTGCCGTATCACGCGGCGGTGTATATCGCCGACGATATCGTGTTCACCAAGAACGGGGCGAACCACCGGCAGCCGTGGCTGTTGATGCGCGTGGAGGACATGATCGCCCGGTACCCGAGCAACCATCCCTTGAGTATCGTGGTGTTCACGCCGAAACATCCGGCCAAGTGAGCCGGGGGCTTGGTTTTCCAGTTTCTCAAAATGCGGGCAGACCGTGTTCCTGTTGCCACGCCCGCGAGTTCGGCTTACAACCTCCGCCCACCGGGTATGACTGATAACCGCGCAACTGAAGTGCTGCCGACGCATACGCCGCCGCTGTTTTTGGCAGCGGTGCGGCGCGCGGCGGAGTTGTTGCGGGCGGGTGAGGTGGTGGTGCTGCCCACAGAAACAGTCTATGGCCTCGCAGCCAATGCGCTAAACCCGGAGGCGGTACAGCGTATCTACGAGATCAAAGGTCGCCCGGCGCATAATCCCATCATCGTGCATGTGGCCGGTCGGGCCATGGCCAAGGAATGCGCTGCCGCGTGGCCAATAGCGGCCGAGCAACTGGCGGACGCCTTCTGGCCGGGGCCGATGACGATGGTGTTGCCGCGGCAGGCGAATATACCGGATATCGTGACGGCGGGGGGAGATACCGTGGGGATCCGCTGGCCAAGCCATCCCTTCATCCAAGAGGTCATCAAGGCCTGTGGCTTTCCGCTTGCTGCTCCGAGTGCCAATCTTTCCAACCAGCTTTCCCCGACGAACGCACAGCATGTGGCCAAGCAATTGGCCGGTAAGGTGCCGCTCATCGTGGATGGAGGCCAGGCGCAGGTGGGTATCGAATCCACGGTGATCGATGTGACTGGGGCTGCGCCGCGTGTGTTGCGCCCTGGGATGATCCATGCGGAATCCCTATTGGCAGTCACGGGTTCACTGTCGGGCGAACGGAGCGCAACGGGCAGGGAAGTTTTGCGCAGTCCTGGTCTGTTACAGAAACATTATTCGCCCAAGGCGCGGTTGGTGGTCGGTGATTGGACGGATACGTCAGGCCTGTTGAAGCTACTGGCTACACTAAATGCTGAGATACTCAGCACCCATATCATCAGCCATACATGCATCCCGCTGACAACGGAGTTGGCGAATGTCAGCGTGATCCCGCATGATGCGGAGGCGTTTGCCCGGGCGCTTTATGGGGAATTGCATCGCTGCGATGAAGAAGGGGCCAGCCTGATCGTGGTGGAAGCGGTGCCGCCTACCGCGGAATGGCAAGGGATAGCGGACCGGCTGCAACGGGCGGCGGCGGCGACCTGAAAAATGGTTCGCAGCAACAGCTTGAAAAGTGTTCGATTTCGCGCAACCTTTGCCGCGAGCAACTGTTTAACCACCGGATAACCGGTAACTTTTTGACGATATCATGGGAATGGCGCAAACTTTGAGGGCAATGCAATCCTACCTACCGGTAATTAGTTTGTGCACGCTGTTCACCGTGGCGGCGGGGGCGCAGTCCGCTGACCGGCCGGTGCGAACTCTGAGCCTTACCGAATGCATCGAGATGGCTTTGGCGCATAATCTCGATATCCGCATCCAGCAGGAGACGCCCAAGCAGGACCGCTTTACCTTGGATGGTTCTTATGCAGCTTGGGATCCGTCGTTCACCACGCGAGCCGTGCATCGGTACAGCTCCAGTCCTGGCGGAACGGATACGCAGGGACGTGCGGTGCCCAGCACCGAGCAGAATACGGAGACGGTGACGCCGGGCCTGACTGGTGTCTTGCCGACCGGTATGCAGTATGATCTCGGCTCCAGTTTCGGGTTCCGGGACTTCAATGGTGGCCGCACCTCGTCGGAATGGAACAGCTCGGCGGAAATCACCGTGACCCAGCCGTTGCTCAAGAACATGTGGATCGATGATGCGCGGCGGACGATCCTGCTCAATCGCCGGACCGTGCGCAGTTCTGAGCTGGGGGTGACATTGCAGGCGATGAACACGGTCGCCGCCGTGGAACAGGCTTACTATGATCTCATTTTCAACGAAGAGAATGTGAAGGTGCAGCAGTCGGCGCTGGGGTTGGCTGAACGCCTGCTGTCTGAGAACAAAAAGCGCGTGGAAGTGGGTGCTTTGGCACCGTTGGACGAAAAGCAGGCGGAATCTCAAGTGGCTGCCCGACAGGCGGACTTGATCAATGCCCAGCGGCAATTAGCTGACCAGCAGAACGTGTTGAAGAAACTCATCACGGATGACTTCTCGGTCTGGCGTACGGTTTATATCAAGCCGTCGGACAAGCTGCTGCCGTTGCCGCAGACCTTTGATCTGCAAGAGAGCTGGCGCACGGGCATGGAGATGCGGCCAGACCTCGAGCAGCAACGCATTTCCCTGGAGAAGCAGGACATCCAGCTGCGGTTCAATCGCAATCAGCTTTACCCGCAACTGGATCTGTTCGGCAGCTTTGGCCAGAACGGTTTGGGCCCCGGATTTGGAAATGTGCTCCGGGATATCCCGGAAGGAGAGAACCCGGTACACTCCTACGGTATCAGGTTGACCATACCGTTGGGCAACCGGAAGGCCCGCAATGATTACAACTCGGCCAAGTCCGTCAAAGAGCAGCTATTGCTGCGCTATAAGAAGCTGGAGCAGGACACGATTGTGAACATCGACAACTCGGTGCGTTTGGCGCAGTCCAACTACGAGCAGATCGAGTCCACCCGCAAGGCGCGGGAATATGCCGAGGCCGCTCTGGACGCCGAACAGAAGAAGCTGGCGAACGGTAAAAGCACGAGTTTTGTGGTGCTGCAATTGCAGCGTGACCTGACTTCCGCCCGCTCCGCCGAGATTCGCGCGCTGGCGGATTATAACAAAGCACTCTCTACCCTCTCGCTCAACGAAGGCACCACGCTGCAGCGTAACAAGCTGGAAGTGACGCTGGAGCGTTGATAAGCGGATACAATACAAAGCTTTAGGGAGTGCGGCCTGTTTCAGGCCGCACTTTTCTTTTGGCCAGATTGGCGGGCAAAAAATGGTGGATTGCTGAAAGGCAGCATAGCTTGACGGTGTTTGCCGGGTTCGAGTAACTTGCTCAACAAGCGCCCTGCGCTATTATAGTCGTAAATATGAACAACTTTTTGATACCTCACGTCATCGAGCAGACCGGTCGGGGCGAACGCGGTTATGACATCTACTCCCGGCTGCTGGTTGATCGTATCGTTTTCCTCGGTACGCCGATCGATGACATGGTATCGAACGTGATCATCGCCCAGCTGTTGTTCCTCCAGATGACGGACCCGAAGAAGGACGTGCATCTGTATATCAACTCCCCCGGCGGCAGTGTGACGGCGGGTCTGGCGATCTATGACACCATGCAGTTCCTCACGTGCGACGTGAACACCTACTGCATCGGTCAGGCGGCGAGCATGGGAGCGGTGCTCCTGAGCGGCGGCACGAAGGGCAAGCGTTTCGCCCTGCCGAACGCGAACATCATGATCCATCAGGTGCTCGGTGGCGCGGAAGGCCAGGCGAGCGACGTGGAGATCCGCGTGAAGTACATGCTCAAGCTGAAAGAGCGCCTGAATACCATCCTTTCGAAGCATTCCGGACAGACCTACGATGTCGTGGAGAAGGCTTGCGACCGGGATAATTTTATGTCGGCGGAAGAGGCGAAAACATTCGGCCTGGTGGATGAAGTGGTTGCTTCCCGCAAGGAAGTGCCGGGCATGCCGGACAAGACTTCCGTCGTCACGAATTGACCTTTAACATGTAAACGACATGGCCCGGCCAACCAACCTGACATTGTGCAGCTTCTGCGGGAAATCCCACGCGGAAGTCAAGAAGCTCATCGCGGGGCCGGGAGTTTACATCTGCGACAGTTGTATTCTCGTCTGCAAAAACGTCCTCGATAAGGAAGTGCAGGCGGAAGTGAAGCGCGCGCAACCACGCGTGCGCATCCCCAAGCCCGCCGACATCAAGGCCGAGCTGGATATCCATTGCATCGGTCAGGATACGGCCAAGAAGACCTTGGCGGTGGCGGTACACAACCATTTCAAGCGGGTGATGCATGACCAGGGTGCTCCGACCGAGGGTGAGGAGCCGCAATTCCCGCAGATGCTCAGCACGCCGCATGAAGACGTGGAGATCGAGAAGAGCAACATCCTGCTCATCGGCCCCACGGGTTCCGGCAAGACGCTGCTGGCCCGTTCATTGGCCCGCATTCTCGACGTTCCTTTTGCCATCGCGGACGCGACTACTTTGACCGAGGCTGGTTATGTGGGCGAAGACGTGGAGAACATCGTGCTGCGTCTCCTGCAGAACGCGGATTACGATGTGAAGCGGGCGCAGATGGGCATCGTTTACATCGACGAGATCGACAAGATCGCGCGCAAGACGGAGAACGTCTCCATCACGCGTGATGTCTCCGGTGAAGGCGTGCAGCAGGCGCTGTTGAAGATTTTGGAAGGCACCATCTGCAATGTGCCTCCGCAGGGCGGTCGCAAACATCCGCAGCAGGAATATATCCGCATCGACACGACGAACATCCTGTTCATCTGTGGTGGCGCGTTTGTGGGGCTGGACAAGATCGTGCAACGGCGCGTGGGCAAGCGCGTGCTGGGTTTTGGCGAGGCCAAAGATGCGCAGATCGCCGCGCCCGAGGACCGCACGACCATCATGCAGATGCTGGAGCCGGAAGATCTGCTGAGCTACGGTTACATCCCGGAATTTATCGGCCGTCTGCCGATGATGACGGCGCTCGAAGAGCTGACCGAAGACCAGCTCATGACCATCCTGACCGAGACGAAGAACGCGCTGACGAAGCAGTTCGCGAAGCTCATGGCGATGGAGGGTGTGGAGCTCGAATTTTCCTGTGATGCCCTGCAAGAGCTGGCCGGTCTGGCCATCAAGAAGGGCACCGGCGCGCGCGCCCTGCGCGGTCTGCTGGAGAAACTGATGTTGGATGTCATGTATGACGTCCCCGGCAGCGATGACATCGTGGCCGTGAAGATCACCCGTGCGGTGGTGCTGGGCAAGACCAAGCCCATCATCCGGCGGAAACAGGACAAGGCAGCCGCCTAATTCTTCGCGGGTAGCCCGGTGACTCACCGACGGGCGCCCGCCCTGAGGTATTTCCATGTCGCAACCCCTAGACTCCAAACAATTCATCGCGAAACACGTCGGCGCCATCCCGCGCTCCGGCATCCGCGAGTTTTTTGACATCGTCCAGAACACCAAGGGCGTCATCTCCCTCGGCGTCGGTGAACCCGACTTCGTGACGCCGTGGCACATCCGCGAGGCAGCCATCTACGCCTTGGAGCGGGGGCGGACGACGTACACCTCGAACTTGGGTCTGCTGAAGTTGCGCGAGGCCATCGCCAGCACGGTGGAGAAGAATTTCAAGGTGAGCTACGATCCGAAATCGCAGGTGCTCATCACGGTGGGCGTGAGCGAGGCGTTGGATATCGCGTTGCGCGCGTTGCTGAACCCGGGTGATGAAGTGATCTATCATGAGCCGTGCTATGTGAGCTATTCGCCGAGTGTGGCGCTCACCCACGCGGTGCCGGTGGCGGTGGCTTGCCGCGCGGAAGATGGTTTCGCGCTGACGGCGGAGGCCATCCGCAAGGCGATCACGCCGAAGTCCAAGGTGTTGATGCTGAATTTCCCGACGAACCCGACGGGCGGCACGATGACGCGCACGGAGCTCTTGCAGATCGCGGAGATCGCGCATCAGCACAACCTCGTGGTCATCACGGACGAGATCTATTCCGAGCTGACGTTCGAGGGTGAGCACGTCAGCATCGCGTCGCTGCCGGGGATGAAGGAGCGCACGATCTTCCTGCATGGTTTTTCCAAGGCGTATGCGATGACGGGTTTCCGCATCGGCTATGCGTGCGGGCCCACGGACCTCATCGAGGCGATGATGAAGATCCACCAGTACTCGATGTTGTGCGCGAGCATCATCAGCCAGGAGGCGGCGC
>CAZRGY010000252.1:6219-6548 GCA_964599715.1 uncultured Verrucomicrobiota bacterium
GTTGAAGAACGGCGAGCCGGACACGGTGGAGATGCGTGAGCATTATCGCCTGCGCCGCAATTACATCGTGAATGCGCTGAACAACATGGGGCTCACGTGTCATCTGCCGCGCGGATCGTTCTACGCGTTCCCGTGCATCCGATCCACGGGCATGAGCTCGAAGGAGTTCGCCGTGAAGCTGCTGGAGCAGGAGAAGGTGGCGTGCGTGCCGGGCGGGGCGTTCGGTGTGAGCGGCGAAGGCTTCCTGCGCTGCTGCTTCGCGACGGCGTTCGACCAGATCGAGATCGCGGCGGAACGCATGGCGCGGTTCGTGAAGAAGAATTCGCGGT
>CAZRGY010000253.1:0-6541 GCA_964599715.1 uncultured Verrucomicrobiota bacterium
TGGCGGCGATCACAATACCTTCGCTCGCCTGATCAAACAGACTGCGGTAACGCTCTTCCGTGGAAGCGATGCGCGATTGCAGGACCTCCGTCTCAGACTTGTGAGCGCGCATCTGTTGCAGCGCCAGCTCATTACGCGTGCGGGCTTCTTCCAGCACCAGCACGATCATGCTCACCGCGATGAACAACTGGACCACCGCAGAGATGAAGTAACCCGCCGTGATAAGATACTCCGAGGCCTGGATGAACGGATAGGCGGCCATGTAAACCGACCACAGAAAGAACCCCACGCTCAACAAACCGGAACCGATATACGGTTGTCGCATTCGGAACTGAAGGAAGCAGAAAGACGTGATCAGGCTGGTCAGAGAGATCAGCCCAAAGATCGGCAATTGGGCCTGAAGAGAATCATCCAGATAAAACGACGTGACAAAACTCCATATCAGCAGGAACCCCATGAAGAGGGCTACCTCCAACTGACGGACTGCCTGATTCAGGAAACGCGCACTACCCCATAAGAGAAAGACAGCGGAGATACAGATACACCAGTGTTTGAACATCACCAGCAAAGGCCGATCCGGGGCGTTCTGCAGACTGAGGCTTAGCGTCAGCCAGACCGCATAAAACATCCAGGCTGCGGTCCAAGTGGTGAAGTAGCGCCGTTTTGTGTAGCGGTTGAGGTAGTAAAAAAGACCGACCAGCACCCACACACTCAAGAGTGAGATGATGATGGCGGGCTTCAGATACTCCCGCGAAAAATACAAATCGATGCCAATGTCGTTCACGATCTTCGTCAAGCCTCGTACGGCGGCTTTGCGTGGCGATGCGATCGCCCGAGACGTTTATCAAACCGGTGCATAAGGACTTACACACCCAGGCGGGACTACCGCCAGCAAATTCTTAGCAATCTCCCGGCCTTCTGTCATAGCATTAGTTGCTTCTTAGCGGACTCGTTACACGTAAGATCCGCCTTACTTCTGCCAACAGATGCGGCAGCGCCATGGTCTTGCTCACATACCCATCGGCCCGCAAACGCATCGCTTCATTCATCAGTTCGTCATCATATCCCATACCGGTCAGGATCAGAACTGGCAGTTGTTGATTTCTAAGCTTCAGCATCTCCAGGACCTCCAGCCCATCCGTGTCCGCCAGCGCCAAATCTAAGATGACCAAATCACAGACTTCACTGTCTAATTTCGATACAAGATTGACAGCGTCAGTCAGGTAGGAAGCCTCAAAATTATGATTTTCGAGGTAAGCTTTTAGCGTTTCACCGATGATATCTTCATCATCTACGATCAAAATCCGTTGTTTCACAAGTGTCTCCCGGTTGCCTGTCAACTAGTGGCTTCCAGCTGACTCAGGTAATAGCATACCGTGGGCCATTCTCGGGCAATCTATGATCAGCGTGTTAATCCAAGTGACACTACTTAGTCACGAGTGATACCAAAACCGAACCGGAATAATGCAGGCCAAGCAGATCTGCTACGCACCACCAATCCCCGCACCAAAGGCGAGAACACCCCTTTCTGTAACCACGCCGCCCACCGCAACCGCCGATCATAACTGCGAGTATACCCTTGGCGTGCAAGTTCTTGGGCCGTCTCCCATGAAATCCGGCCAGCCGCAAATTCCCGAACAATCTCCTCCGCTTTCCATGCCGACTCGATGGCCAATGACATTCCGTTACCGGTAACGGGCGGTATCATTGTCACGGCATCCCCGACACTAAATACACCGGTGTCACTATTTTGGAATGATTTTACCGGTAAACCCGCTACAACGCACAAAGAATCTTTATCAAAGATGATATTGGGGCACTTTTCCGTTAAAGCTCTACCGCAAGCTCCTGTAAGCCATTTTTCCCAAACCTTTTTGAGGTCTGGTATCACTTCTTTGGAGCGAAAAAGGCCGCAGACATTCACCCTCTCTCCTTCCACTCTACAAAGTCCCACATAAGAATCTTCTTGCAGGTGCATCTCCAAGTCCGCTTCCAAAGACACATTCAAGGCATGTGCCTTGATACCGATCCAACGCCAACCTGCCACCTCTGTCTGCACCTGTCTTCCTGTGGCTTGGATAACCCCCTCCCCATAGCCCCCTTTGTATCGACTACCTGTGTGCAACTCTCCGCCATGCTTTAAGAATGCATCTACCAGCAAGGCATCCAAACGGTAACGGGAAATGCATAAAGCCGGCTCCGGCATATCCACAATCGGTGTGCCAGTATCTCCTGAGAAGAACTTCAACGTCTTGGCCTCCCGTGCTCCGGCAGCCAAAGCCGCTTCATAGATTCCCAATTCCCGCAATATCTCCACCCCACGCCCGCTCAAAAATTCTCCACACACCCGATGCCGCGGATACTGCCCGGCCTCATGCAATGTGACTGGCACGCCCTCGCGTCGAAGCGCGATGCCCAAAGTCAAACCTGCCAACCCGCCGCCTACAATGGTGATGGGTTTCATACAAGCGTCCCTTGGCCTGTCTTTTTTCGCGCGCCCATGCAATGACTAAACAAACCTCGTTGCCGCTCGATCACCCGCCAAGCCTCACCCTGCGGCCACAAACGCGAAAGTTCATCCCCTTGGAATCCCGCCCTTACACTGATGGCCGCATCATGCCGCGTCACCTGATTGCAGCCGATCAAGCCCAGTAAACGGGTGTTGAAGTAGGCGAACCCTGAACGCTCCGGTTCGCATGCGATAAATGCTTCCGATTTCGCCGCAATCAAGCCCAAGAGGTCTCGCAAACGTTCGTCCGCGAAGTGATGCAGAAAGAGATTCGTTGTGATCAGGTCCACCGCCGGAGTGTCATCCGCATTCAGCCAGGCAAACACATCAGCAGCCACGATGCTCAAAGCGCTACAATGTTGTTGGAGTTCTTTACTCGTCTCTTCGGTCACCACCGGTTGTTGATCGATGAGGATCAGCTGCTCCGGTCTCCAGCCTGTTCGCTCCAGCAAGCGCAACAGCAAAACCCCATCGCCGCTCGCCAGTTCCACCATCGTTCTCGGTGTCGGCACTTCCAATTCCTGCGCCGTGCTCGCGAGCCAGCGCGCATTCCCCATCAGTGCATTGATCCGCCGCAGATCACCACGTGAGTGGATCGCCTCCGGCGCACTCGCCGGCAGCTCATCCAGCAACTCCGCCTCCAGCTGTCTTGCCACCATCTTCATGTCTTCCTTGCCCGACAACTCTCAACTCTCGACCTTTACCAAGGCCCCATGACAACTAAATCCCGCCCCGAACGAGCTAAGCCACCACCACCCATCCGGA
The DNA here is from genome assembly GCA_964599715.1 of uncultured Verrucomicrobiota bacterium. Lineage (GTDB taxonomy): Bacteria > Verrucomicrobiota > Verrucomicrobiia > Limisphaerales > JAEYXS01 > JAEYXS01. The sequence goes on from CAZRGY010000253.1 coordinate 3,275, forward strand.
TGACCACCTTGCAACGCACGCTCCATCACAAAATACAAAGACGAGCTGCTGATGTTCCCGTAGTCATGCAGCACCGCCGCGCTCCATTTCAGATCTTCCTCCTGCAAACCCAACCGGTCTTGCAAAGCCCGCAACACATCGCGTCCACCCGGATGCAGCAACCACGCCGCGATCTGCTCGCGAGAAAGTTGATGCCGTTCTAAAACTGTCGTCAGCACCTCTTCCGCAAACTTCGCCGCCATTCCCGGCACTTGTCTGGCCAGCAGATTGCGCAAGAAGCCATGCCTCATTTCAAACCGCAGGTAATCCCGGTCCGGTGCACTTAACACCGTCTCCGTATCCAGCCACTCCATTCGCCGCTGATGACTGGGTGGTTCTTTGGATACCACCGCCGCCCCGGCACCATCACCGAAGAGGCAATTACTGATCAACACCCCGGGATCATCATCTACATACAGCGCCGCACTGCACACCTCTACACAGATGGAGAGCACATGTTTCGCACGTCCAGCCGACAGCAACGCCTCGCTAGCTCGTAGATTGGGGATTGCCGCCCCACATCCTTGCCCCACCAAGTCCAAAGCCAGCGCATTTGCCCTCAACCCCAATCGCTCCGAGACATAGCTCGTCAACCCCGGGCAAAGATAACCCGTGCAAGTGCTGATGACGACGGCATCGATCTCCTCCACACCTACTCGCGCATCCGTCAGCGCCTTCTGCGCCGCCTCAGTGCATAATGCCGGAGCAGCCTCGGCAAAGCGTGCATGTAAAACATCATGTGTGATCTCAAATGCTGAACTCAGTGGAGCCACAGCAAAATGTCGCGCAGCGATGCCGTTCGAGCCTGAGAGAACCTTTCGCAAGAGCGCCCGCGCCCGGTCGGGCAGCTGTGCAAAAGGGGCCGCCGCTTGAAAAGCCTGCCAGCACTCCTCTTGAGTGTAGCGATGCGGCGGAACCGCTGTGCCCAATCCGGCTATAAACATGCGCCCAAGGTAATGCATGTTTCCTCTGATGGCCAATCGTCTAAAATGACCAATAAACTGGACTCGGCGCTCATTCTCGCCAACATTCGCCCCGTCACTATGCGTACGTGCGTCATCTTCAATCCGGTGGCGAAAGGCGAGAAGGCGAACCGCTTCCGTCAGCATCTGGATGAGATCGGATCACAATGCGCCTTGAAGCTCACTTGGGCTGCCGGCGCGGCACGCATCCTCGCGGCTGAAGCCGTTCGTGACGGTTTTGAAACAATCGTCGCCGCCGGGGGTGATGGCACGGTTAATGAAGTCCTCAACGGCATTGCCGATGAACCCGAGGGCTTGAAATCTGCCCGCCTTGCCGTCTTGCCCTTGGGCACCGTGAATGTCTTTGCCAAGGAACACGGCATCCCCACCAATCTCGCCAAAGCCTGGCCCATGATTCTCCAAGGCCGCGAACGGCTCATCGATCTCCCTTGGGTCGAGCACGGTCCGGAGGGCAAACGCGAGCGCCGCTGTTTTGCCCAGCTTGCAGGGGCCGGACTCGATGCCCGCGCCATTCAGTTGGTGAATTGGAAGATGAAGAAGCTCGTCGGTCCCATCGCCTACATCATCGCCGGCTTTCGCGCTCTGTCCGAGAAGCCGCATCACATTGAGGCGAAGAACTGCGTGAACTCAGGGGCAGGCCAGCTCATCCTGATCGGCAACGGAAAGTTCTACGGCGGCAAGTTCCCGGTCTTTCCCGATGCCGACCCCGCGGATGGCATGCTCGATGTCTCCATCTTTCCGCGAGTGGATTTCCCCATGCTCTGCCGTCTCGGCAGTGTGCAGCTAACCGGTGCTCATATTCAGAAAGCCGGCGTGCAATGTTTCCGTACGAATGATCTCGAACTGACCGCCTCGACCGAAACCCCGCTCGAACTCGAAGGCGACACCATCGGCTCCCTCCCCGCAAGAATCACCGTCCAGCCGCGCGCCCTCCGCATAGTCGTGCCATAACCGCTTTGCACTTGGGCGTCCCGCCATCAGCAAAACAGAGACCAATAATGACCGCTACACCATCAGCGGTTAGCTCTACTTTCCTTCATTGGCCCGCAGGTGCAACCTGCCGGACCCACTTCGCGCACAGCCACATCGGCACATACCCGATCACCCCGAACGAACAATCAATCAACCGCCAGTAAAGAGGGATTCCGCGCACCTCCCCAAACACCAACGCCCACGGAATCACCAACACGCACGCAATCTTACCGAACTCGAACAGCCATACATTCCGCACCGGATCACGCCACGCCCCGATGAACGCAATCGCGATCACCACATGCCCGAACGCCAGCCAATCGAAACCATAAGCCAGAAACGGATGCTTGGCGTTCATTTCCGCCAAGCCTTGTGCCACGCGATAGATCCAATGGCCCAGACCCGCTTCCGGCACCGGCCCATTCAAGTCCACTCCCAGCCACCCGGCCATCCAGCCGAGCTCCGTCTCCAACGGTATCGCCGTCAACCCGCTGACCACCAACCCCACTATCATCACCGCCACACAGATACGAATGCGCTTTAGAATATCCATAATCCCTCCATCGCTGTTGTAACTACTGTTTCATTGATCACTTCGCCAGTCGCACCCACGGACCGTGGATAAACAGCATGCACCAAAACATCACTGCCAGCACCAGGTACTTTATCCCCCAAGCGAAAAACCAAAGCAAACCGGCACTCACGACCAGTTTACAAACATCCAGCCAGGGCCGCTCCCACCTCAGACCAAGCACCGTACGGAACGCAAAAGAAATGCCCATTCCACAGACAAAAAATCCGAGGATCAAAAAGAACAGATAACTAAGTTGATGTGAGAAATTGAGTATCGCTATCAGCAGTAGCAGCAATGTGAGGCCCACAACAGTTATCAATGCCCAACCGGCCACTCCACCCAATCGCAGCCCATCACCTTCCATTTCCTGCCCTGAAGCAACGGTTTTTCGGGGCTTGCGGGTACACCAGACCACCAGCAGCACCTGCGATAGGATGCACATCCCTATCACCAGCAGATCGAAACCAAGAGAGTGTTTTTCCAACTGCATTATGACAGCTTGCATTGATACTAACGGTTCAGCGGCTCAAACTGTAATCCGAAGCTCCTGACGTCCCTTCCGGACTACCCTGCAATGTCATTCCTGCAGCAAGCTCGCATTCTCTTCCTTCCACTTTGCCGCCTGCCAGCGTGAACAGTTGCTTGTGCGCCAGTCTTCCGTCGCGTGCGTCCACCGCCCGGCCAATCTCTCCAGCACCC
>CAZRGY010000254.1:0-6520 GCA_964599715.1 uncultured Verrucomicrobiota bacterium
TTCAGCGGCGGCATGAATTCGCGCCCGAAACCCGCGGTGAGTTTGGCCAACTGTGGATGCTTCTGCGCATCGATCTTGCGATGCCATTCGCGGGGCAAACCCCACGCGACGATCTGCGAGATGACCAATATCACCAACGCGCCGAACATGACCGTCTTGCGCCAACGCAAGGCGAGATCCAGGAACGGCTCATAGATCCACATGAGGAAGCGCATGATCCAGTTGCGATCTTCCGCGTGGAACGGGCCACGGATGAGCAGCGAGCACATCACCGGCACCAAGGTCACCGCAAAGAAGGTCGCGCCGACCACGGCGAAGGTTTTTGTCCACGCCAGCGGATGGAACAACTTGCCCTCTTGTCCGCTCAGCACAAACACTGGCAGAAACGCGAGGATGACGATCGCCATCGCAAAGAAGATGGGCCGCCCCACCAGCTTCGCCGCTTCCAAGGTCACGTGCCAGGTCTCTTCGCTGGTCAGGCGTCGGCCTTTTTCTTCTTCCTCCTTCTCACAATGCCGGATGACATTCTCGGTCATCACGATACCTGCATCCACCAGCACGCCGATGGCGATGGCGATGCCCGCCAGCGACATGATGTTCGAGCTGATGTCGAACTGGTTCATCAAGATGAACGAGACGAGTATCGAGGCCGGGAGCGGAATGGTGACGATGAGGATGCTGCGGAAATGGAACAGGAACAGGATGTGCGCCAGTGTCACCAGCAACATCTCCTCCATCAATGCGTGCTTCAATGTTTCGATCGTGCGATCGATCAATTCGCTGCGATCATAGAAGGGCTTGATGGTGACACCCTGCTTGTCGAGACCGGGTTGGATCTGCGCGATCTTTTCCTTCACACGTTCAATGACCTGCTTCGCGTTCTCGCCCGTGCGCATCACGACTATGCCACCCACTACTTCTTTACCGTTCACATCCAACGTGCCGCGTCGGAAATCCCCACCGATCTGGATGGTGGCGATGTCCTTCAGATATACCGGCACACCGTTCCGCGATTTCAGCACGATGTTTTCCAGGTCCGCTGTCTTGTTGACGAGACCCACACCACGGACCACGAACTCCATGCCGTTCTCCTCGATGACTTTCCCGCCGACATTGAGGTTGCTGTCCTTCACCGCATTCATCACGTCGCCCAGCATCACATCAGATGCCCGCATCTTGGTGGGCGAGACTTCGATCTGATACTGCTTCACCAGACCGCCCACACTCGCCACCTCCGCGACGCCTTGCACCGCGTTGAGTTGATAGCGGATGAACCAGTCTTGCACGGCGCGTAATTCACCCAAGTCCATCCCGCCGCCCTTCGCCTTCTTTGGATCGACCTCCAGATAGTATTGATAGATCCAGCCAAGGCCGGTCGCATCCGGTCCGAGCTGTGGTGTCACCCCTTGCGGCATCATCGTGGAGAGATAGTTCAACCGCTCCAGCACGCGCGAACGGGCGAAGTAGTTGTCCACTTTGTCCTCAAAGATGACGGTGATGAGCGAGAAGCCGAACATGGACTGCGCCCGTACCGTCTTCACACCGGAGAGCCCTTGCAGGTTCACCGACAATGGATAGGTGACCTGATCCTCGACCTCTTCCGGTGAACGTCCCGCCCAGTCCGCGAAGACGATGACCTGGTTCTCGCTCAGGTCGGGGATGGCATCCACCGGAGTGCGTTGCAGTGAGCGCACGCCCCAGGCCGTGAGAATCAGAAACCCGCAGAGAACCAGAAACCGGTTCTTCAGCGACCACTCTATGATGCGATTGATCATGACAGGAAATCAGGTTGGCCACAAAAAGGCGCAGAAGTCACAAAAGGAGCGCGGGTCTCTGACCCGCAGCAATATCCATATTTTTCACGGACTACGAGCTTGTCAGATGCCCTTGGTGTGATCGGACATTGCTGCGACTCGGAGAGTCGCGCTCCATGCTTTTGCGCTTCTTGTGCTTTTTTGTGGCAAGCTTTCACGGCTTCACCTCCGTACCGCATTCCAGCATCTCCGAACCGAAGTACGGATTACGCAACGGCAGCTTCATCTGGATCCAGAAACCTACTTTTGGCACCCCGGGAACGGCGTCATCCACCATCGGACATTTGAACACCTTGGCGCTTGTCTTGGGATTCGTCTTGAGCGCCTGCTGAGCCAGATCGGCCACCGCCATCGAGAAGGGATGAAATGCCTTGCGGGCGGCAGCGATATCTTTTGCCTCTGCGAGATGACCATTCTTCTCGATGGGATCGATGTATTTGCGCCACGGGCTGTCTGCCGCGAATGCCTTGCCCAGAGCGGGCGTGGCCGTATGCGTCTTCATCGTTTGTTGATTGAAAGCCTTGAGATCATCCGCGGACAAAGTGGCGGTGATCGCATCTGCCACACTAAGAAAAGCGTTCAAGGCCGTTTCCTGTTCTGCAGTTAAGGCTGGCAGTACTGGCGCCGCTTCTTTGGTCATAGTGGTGCCGTGTTCGCTATGATCATGTCCGGATGCAGACATATTGAGTTGGGCTTGGGCATCGATGAGCAGATTGCCTTGAGTCACCACTTGGTCGCTTTCCTTGAGGCCGCTGAGGATTTCCCAAACGTCATCGGCGGCGCGACCGAGTTTCACGGTGCGTTGCTCATAAGCGCCACCACCTGCATCCACATAGAGCAGGGCCTTGCCGCTTTCCGCCATGAGCACCGCTGAGCGCGGCACGACCAGCACCGGAGCTGAATCCACTTTCACCCGCGCCTCGGCATAAAGCCGATGGGATAGCTCCCGATGACGCACCCCATCGGTTTCAATCACCGGATTGGGGATCTCCACACGCACCTTGGTGCTGCGGGTCATCATGTTCAGGTTCGGGTCGATGAAAGTGATCGCGGCCTTGAACACCTTGTTCGGTACCGACGGTGTGGTGACCTCGACCTCCTGACCGACCTTCAACCACGCCAGGTCCTGTTCATAGGCATCGAACTGCAGCCACATCGTGGAGAAGTCAGCGAGTTCGAACAGCATCTCACCATCCATCACGTACTGCCCCGCATACACCTTGCGGGCGACGACCGTACCGGTCATGGGGGCGAGAATTTCGGTGTCGATATCGTCCGGTGATTTATCCTTCAGCGCGGCGATCTGTTTATCGTTCAGACCGTATTGCACCAGACGCAGTTTGGCAGCGTTGAGCAGGCGTTGCGCATCCTCGTTGCCTTTCGCACTACGGGCGAGGCCCACATATTCACGCTCCGCCGCGAGCAACATGGGACTGTAGATCGTGGCCAGCGGCTGGCCTTCAGTGACTTCCGCACCGATGTAGTTCACAAACAGCTTATCGATGCGCCCCTTCACATACGCGGAGAGGATGCGATGCCGGGTGTCATCGTCTTCAATGGTGCCGGCGAACCGGAATGAACGCGTGAGCGGTTTCATCTCGGCGGGGGTCGTCTGCACATTGATGACTTGGATGCTGTTTGAGCCAAGCGAAACGACGCCTGCGACCGACTCGATGCCTTTCTCGCCCTCATACACGGGCGTGAGTTCCATGCCGCAGATGGTGCATTTGCCCGGCTTTTCGGACTTGATCCACGGATGCATCGCGCTCTGGTAGAACATCACTTTTCGTTCGGCCGACTGGTCCGAGCCGGTCTTGCCGCTGTGCTGATGCTTGGCGAAGTAGTAACCGCCAAAGGCCGCCGCCCCGATGGCGAGGACAACCAGGATAAAAGGTATGGGCTTCATAATAAAATTCAGTTCTTGGGTTTGGCTTCCGTTTTCTTCGGCTGCGCTGATACGAGCAGTTCGAGCGCTTCAAAATCCTCCAGGCCGGAATACAGCAGGAGTTCAGACAGGGCCTGATATTGCTCGGAGACAGCCTTGGCGCGGATCAACTCGGCCTCGAGCAACATGCGGCGGGTTTCCAGCACATCACGCAAAGGACCGGAATTTGCCTGCCAGGTGGCATACATGCTCTCCAGCATCTGACGGGTGCGCGGGATGATGTCGTCCTGATAGAGCAGTGCTTCGCGGCGGGCGGTATCGATCTTCACGGTGACATCGTGGACGTTGTGGCGCACCTCCAATTCCATATCGCTGATGTCTTTCGCCAGCGCCTGCTGCTTCGTCTCTTCGCGTACGACGTCCTGCTTGTAACGGTCGCGATTGAACCATGGCAGCGAAAGCGAGAGCATGATCTCACCGGAACGGAATTCACCCGTGCCGGTATAGTTGCGTCCTTGCAGGCCGACCCCGAGATCGGGACGACGGCGCACCTTCGCCAGGGCGATATCCTGATCGGATACCTGCAATCGCTGGCGCATCACGGTGAGCTTCGGTTCATGCTGGGCCGCGAGCCCGGCCAGATGTTCACTGTAAGGAACTGGCCCGGCGACCGGCGGCAGACGAAAAGCGGGCCAGGCATTAGTGAGCGGGCGATTCAACAGCCGGTTCAGACTGAACCAGGCGTGATGCATCATCAGTTCCTCGGTCTTCAATTCATCGCGCCGTTTCGCCAGTTCGTTCTGCACCCGCAGCACATCGCTTTGCATCGCGTTACCGAAGCGGTATTGGGCCTCGACGGCGGTCTCAAGTGCCTTGAGCCATTCGATATCTTCCATCGCGACCTGCACCGAGCGGTTGACGTAAGCGGTGGCAAACAGCGCCTTGGCCAGATCGCGCCGGAGCATCTGATACGTCGCATCCCGTTCCAACTGGCTCACAGCCACACCCGCCTCAGCGGTGGCACGTTCCTGTTTTTCTTTGCCGAAGACCGGCAGCTTTTGCTCTACGCCGTAAAAGAAATCACCATCGTTGGCGCGCATGGACGGCCCGGCGATCATGCCACCCAAGCGGAACGAAGGGTCACTCCACGAACGGACCGCAGCGACGCCTGCCTCGGTAGATTCGATGCGGCTACCCGCTGCTTGCAGGGCCGGGTGATTCGTGCGCATCTGCGCCGCCAACTCCGATATATAGGCGGGCGTGAGCGGGATGGCATTGGTGCTCACCGCGACCGGATGGACGTGGGGCGTTTCTGCCGCCAAGGCCACGCTTCCGGAGAGCAGCAGTGCCACCGCGATGTGGGATAAATTCTTTGTGACTAAATTTTGCATGAGATTCCTCCTGACACTTCACCCGGTCAGGAATGGGTTGTTTCGGGGAACAAAGGCCGGAAGCACGAGACTGCCGGATATTAAACCACGCGTTTACGTCGTGGTGCAGGATAGGCGCGCCACATGAAGACACTTCACGTGCGCAGAGGAATCTCAGATGAGGAAAATGCAGTTCTGGCAGTAGAGGGGCACTGCCGGAGCTGAGGGGGCAAGGACCGTGATCTTGCCGGAGGGCAAAGCGGTCGAAATCGGTGCGGCGATGAGCGACGCCGAAGAGGCCAAGGCGTTGAGCAACTGTTGCTCCGTAGAGCGCGTTTCAGGGGCGGGGGCTTGAGGAGCCGTCTGCTGCGAGGCCGGGGCTTGCGTCACACAGCAGGCCGTCATCTTGCAGGAACAATCATCGCAGGCATCCGCCAGCCGCTGCGGCGCGGACGGCATAGCACTGGCCCACTGGCCGACGACCAGCAGGAGGCTAAACACGATGGCAAATGCGCGCCGCATACTTCTCTCACTTATTTATACACCCAAAGGGTGGATTTTGCTCAAACTAATTTTTCAGCCAGTTTTATACCGGCTTCTACACTATCAGACGCACCTGCCCGTACCGCATTACACTCATTGCGGTATTTTCAGCCCGGATTGCCTCCCGCTTGCCCGGTCTTTACTCCGGAGCCGCATTCCTTATCCTCCCGGCATGCGTACGGTTCACGTTGCCTTGGGCAACCGGAGTTATGACATCCAGATCGGGCGAAACCTGCTTCCGCGCCTCGGCCGCGAGTGCCGCAAGCTGGCGCTGGGCAAGCGCTGCGCCATCATCGCGGACAGCAATACGGCCCCGCTCTTTGCGGACACGGCCCTGAAATCCCTGAAGGCGGCCGGGTTCGAGCCCGTGCTCATCACCATGCCGGCGGGTGAGCAGTCCAAGAACCTCAAGGTGATGGACTATTGCTACAACCAGCTCGCCGCCCATCGGCTGGAGCGTAAATCTTTCATTGTCGCCCTCGGTGGCGGAGTGGTGGGTGATCTCGCCGGGTTCCTCGCCGCCACGTATCTGCGCGGCATGGCCTTCGTGCAAGTGCCCACGACGTTGCTCGCCCAGGTGGACAGTTCCGTAGGCGGCAAGACCGGCGTGAACCTCAAAGCCGGAAAGAATCTGGTCGGTGCCTTCCATCAACCCAAGCTGGTCCTGTGCGATCAAGACACGCTGAAAACGTTGCCAGATCGCGAATTCAAAGCCGGTCTCGCAGAAGTCATCAAGTATGGCATCATCTATGATGCCAAGTTCTTCGCCCGCTTGGAGAAGGATCTGCCCAAGCTCCTGCAAAGGGACAGCGCCGCGCTGACCCATGCCGTCGCCCGCTCCTGCGAAGTGAAGGCCGAAGTCGTGAGCCAGGACGAAACCGAGACGGGCCTGCGCGCCATCCTGAATT
>CAZRGY010000255.1:0-6513 GCA_964599715.1 uncultured Verrucomicrobiota bacterium
CCCAGAAACAACCTGGCTTCCGCCATGGCCTCAAGGCAAACGTCTGTTTCGTGGATGGCCACGTCGAGACTTGGGATTACCAAAGCCTCACCGAGAATCGCAAAGACATCTTCGCCCTGCGTAGCCGGTGATTTATCCCTTTGCCTGCTCGGAATTATTATACCTCTCTGCTCCACGTCTCCCTCCCATCCCGGCTGAATCCCAGCCGCTCATACAACTCCGCCGCCTCCGGATGCCGCTCATCCACCTCCAACCGCACTCGCCGTATTCCTTCGCTCAGTAAACCCGCCATCACTCCCTCTAGCAACTTTGCCCCCACACCCTGTCCACGTGCCTCCGTCCTCACAAAGAACTCATCCAACAACGCCACCGGCCCATCGAACTCCAGCGCAAAATAGAATGGCACCAACGCATACCCCATCACCGCGCCATCCACCTCTGCGAGCCACAACTGCCCCGCTTCCGGTCGCCGCAAGAATCCCTCCAGCAACTGCCACTTCTTACCCGCATCCCATGCGAACCCGAAGTGCGCGTAGAACTGCTCCACCACCGGCAACAACCGTTCCAGATCCTCCACGCGCCCCCGTCGATTCACCTGTGTTCCCATGGCCCCCACTTTGCCTCCTTCTGTAATTGCGTCCAGTTCCGTGAATATCTTCGCTGCTTTCTATTTTCCCCGGTCATTGGACATTACTCATTCCTTCGTCATTAGGATTTCGTCATTCGTCATTCCGCTTTGCCCCATCCCTACTCCTCCACACTGCTCACCAATGGCGGCGGCAGCCGCAGCACCGCGCACAACGTCGCATCCAGTTGCCACATCTCGCGGATCACCGCCTCGCCCGGATGATACCCTATGCTGTAACGCCCCGGCTCCCGCAATATCCACCCGCGCAGCATCAGATCGGCGAGATCATGAAATCCCGCCTGCTCCAGATCATTCGCCCGTGGCCGACCCAACCGTCGGCAAAACACCCGCGCCAGTTCGATCAACATCGAATGCCGCAACGCCTCCGGCAGTTCATTCATGTTCATGGCGGGTGTCCGCATGATACCCCTTGGCGCGGACTTGTCGCCCCCATCCTGAGCCGGCTCGCGCGACGCGCTGAACCGGACCGTTTGTGCCTCCCGTTGCTTCCGGCGGCACCCCTCATTCTGACCTCCTATTTCGATCTTCATACGCACCATCATAGAGGGGGACCTAGGACATCCGCTGTCCATGTGAATACTGTGAATAACTTTCTTTCCCGGCCCTTATACCACTAATTAACAACAACTTGCACCCGGCGAGAGCTTGGTGAATAAAAAATGAGGCGACTTATTTTTACGATTTTTCCCTCTCTTTGAGTTCCCGCGTGCTTCCCCTGCTGAAATTCCCACCTCCCCCTCGCTTTAGCGAGGCCAGATTCTTAGCCACGGGTTTTAACCCGTGGTAAATCCCCGCAAAAAACCGCGTCGCATCGCGACGCAAGAATCCACTTTATGAAACCCTACATCCCCCAAACATCCCACACTTCAAACTCCCCCTTATCCCTGAGTCTGTCATGAACTTTGAAGAACGGGTTGGCCCAAAGGGCCAGAAGAACCCAGCCCAAGGCAGACGGTGGGCCGTCTGCCTTGGGTAGATTCGATAATAAGGAAGCGGCCTGAAGGGCCGCCAGAATTCTGACTTTTGTTCAAGTGGCCCGAAGTTGATGCCCGGCTCCAAAGAAAAAGCCCCAGACACCTCACGGCATCTGGGGCTTTGTGAATTGATACTCTAAGACCCGGCCTTACTTGTCCTCCCTCGCCAGATCGATCTTCTGCACGATGATGGCGATGGCGTGACGCGTCTTCTTCTCTTGCGGCGTCAGGTCATTCGCGTTCGCCAGCCGGTCCATCTGCTGCTCCATGTGCGTGAGTTTTTCCAGCGCACCATCCAGCTTCTGCTTGATGGATTCCTTTTCATCGAACTTCTCATCCAGGAAACTCAGCATGTCTTGCTCGATTGAGGTGAGCAACACCTGCGTCTTCTCCTTGTCATTGGCCGCCTTGAGCAGATCGCCGATCTGCTCTTGGTGATCCGCCAGAAACAGATCCAGCCGCTTGCCGAATTGGACGGCATGGTCGCTCAGATGGTTCCGCAGCGTGTCCTCCACTTTGTCCTCGAGCTGCATGCGCCATTCCGGCAGTTTCTCGATCACCACATCCGGGATGCGTGCCACCATCTCCGGCACGCGCCGTTTCAGGTCATCGGCGATGATCGGGGCTCGTTCCGTCACCTGCGCATAGATCAGGTCATTGGCCGTGCTGGCCGCCCCTTCCGGCGTTAGGAATGGTTTGAGCTTCGCGGTCAGGATGCTCATGTAGCCGCAGACGAACAGCAACAACACGATGCCCACGATCTGCGTCTTCTTCAGGCTGCTCCGGGCCTGGGCCAGCTCGGATGCCACGAATTCCTGCGCCACCTTTTCGTTGGCGGGTGTCTTCACCGGTTCACTCTGGGGAGTTTCTGGCGTGCTCATTTGACCTCCTTCTTCTCGGCGGGAACCTTCGCCGGTTTCGCCGTCTCATTCTCGCCCGGCTTAATCTCATCGCGCATCAAGTCCATGATGCTCAGTGCGGTTTCCCAGCTCGCCAGGTCTTCATCGGGGTTGATCTTCTCTGTGCGTTTGATGATGTCCAGATTCGCACTGATGGTGGTGAGTGCCTGCAAGTGCCGGCCAAAGATCGTCTTGCTCAGATTCTCCATGGAGGTGTGGGATTCGCTCACCAGGTTGTTCACCATGGTCGCCACTTGCTCCTCCTTCACTCCGGGGAACATGCCTTTGATCTTCCCTTCGCGAGCCTTGAGTTCCCGGCCCAGCGTGGCCTCCAGGATCTTCTCGCCCCGTTGCGGCAAGCCGTGCTGCAATATCTCCAGCTCTTTGTTGAGCGCCTTCATCAGCTCGGGCGAACGTTCGTTCACCTTTTTAAGCTCCACTTCCACATCACGCTTCACCTCGCTCAGCGAACTTTTCACCAGGTGATCCAGTTCCGGCACCACCTGCTTTTTCAGACCGCTTTGGAGTTCCGCCAGAAACTTGTCCTGCACCGGACCAGCCTGGGCCAGCCCCATCACGGAGTTAAGGATGGAGCCGATGCCGACGAACAGGATCACTACGATGAGTAAGGTCGTGGCCAGTTGCCATCGTCGGGCGCTTTTTCGGAGGGCGGTCAATTCGGTGATCTGGCGCTGTATCTCATCCGGGGTTGGAGCGGACATAGTTCTTGTGCCTGTGGTTGACTGGTTGCGGCAAAGGCATGGCCCATGCCGGTCGTTTTCACCCTCGGAAACGACGTGAGGATGCCTGAAGTTATTGGGAACAGTTAGCCGTATAAGGCGGGCACGCCCATCATGTCAACTTGCAAAGTGCCCACTAGCCCCAAACACATGCGGCCCGCTCTGTTTTGCTCAACAATAACGACAAAAAAAACGGACCATCTTTTCAGATGGCCCGTTCTGATTGTAAGATTTCGGTATATCCTAGCGCTTCTTCAAGATGGCCCGCGCGGGCGCACCATCAGCGCCAAGAATCTTCAGCGGCAGACAAACGAGATCATACTTGCCCGGCTTCACCTTCGAGAGATCCAGGCCTTCGATGATCCACACTTCTGCGCCCAGCAGGATCTGATGGCACTCCACCCCATCCTGCATATAGCCGCCAACGCTCAAGTAATCCACGCCCACCGTCTGTATGCCGCGATCCACCAGGTATTGCGCCGTATCCGCCGGGATGTAGACGAACTTCTCGTCGAACTTGGAGGTCTTCGCCATCTTCCAGCTCTTCGTCGAGTTGCGCGTCTTGAACAGCACGCGTTCGCCCTTCTTGAGTTTGTGCGGCTTCAACTCCTTCACCGTGATGGCCTTCTTGTCCTTCAGCTCGATCACCCGGCAGCGACCCACCACGGCCTTGAGCGGCATGGACTCCATCGTGCGACCATCCTTGATGAAATGCCGCGGGGCATCCATGTGCGTGCCCGTGTGCGCGCTCAGGGACATCTGCGTGAGATTGCACGGGATCGTCTTGCCCTTCTGGCCCTTGATCGGGTCACCCAGTTTCACGAAGAGGGAAATTTTGCATGCGGGGTCACCCGGCCAGTGCACCATGCCGTCCCGCATTTCCACGGAGATATCGATCCAGTCTTTGCTCATGATTTTAAAAAATACTTTGTTACTCAACCCACGCTACCAAAGCACACCGGAATTGTAAGCCCGATATTTTCCTGAGGTTCTCAACCGTTCTTTGGGCTGCAAACCTGCCTCACCCCGTGCCGTTAGACGCGAAAGATTAATAGCAGCGACTTTCAAGCAGACTTGCCTCAACTCAAGCAGCATCTCCCTCTCCGCCAGCAGCAGCTGGGGGAGAGGGCGCGGGGAGAGGTGGCACCAGTAAAAACAAAAACGGCGGCTCGTTAAAGCCGCCGCCTTGAAACTTGTGCCCTTCGCTTACTTACTTCGCGAACTGGATCACGTTCTTGATGCCCGCGTTCTTGCCTTGTAGCAGTTCTTTGTAGGCATCCAGCGTATGACGGCCCGTGATGATGGCCTCCAGTTGTTTAGGCCAGCGGCGTTTGAACTCACCCAGGTCCGCGATGGCGTTCTCGAACGACGCCTTGTCGGCGTTCACCGTACCGATGACCGCCTGATTCTTCAGCACCAGGCTGCGCATGAGATCGCTGCCCATCAGCTCCACGCGGCTGCCTTCCGGCGGGATGCCCGTGAAGACGAAGATGCCGTTCAATCCCAACACCGGCAAAACAGAGAAGGCGAGCTCCGCCGTCCCCACCGCCTCATAGATGAGATCGATGTTGCCGACCTGCTCGGCCAACTGTTCAGGGGTGACTTCGAGCGCGGAAATGTATTTGGCCCCCAGGGATTCCACCAGTTCCGCTTTCGGATTCGGCGCCTTGCTGCGGGAATAGACGTAGGTCTCAAACCCCTGCACGATCAACGCCATCGTCCCTAGGATGCCGATCGGGCCGGCTCCCAACACCACTGCCTTCAAGCCATGCCCTGGCCCCTTGCTCAGCTCCGTGCAGGCCCACGGCAGACGTTTCTGCACCTGCCAGACCTGTTGCAGCCCCTTCTCAGCTATGGTCAACGGCTCCGTCAGCACCGCCACATCCCGCAACTCCGCGGGGACGAGGTTCAGAAACTTCTCCTCTTCCACGTAATACTCGGCCATGTAGCCATCCAGCGCCATGATACCGCGCTCCTGATACTTCGCCGAGGAGCAGTAATCCTGACGGTCTGCCTGGCAAGGCTTGCAATGGGCTTCCGTGCACGGGCGGCGGACGGACGGCACCACCAGATCGCCGACCTTCAGATTCCGCACATCTGGCCCCACCTCAATGACTTCGCCCAGAGATTCGTGGCCCAAGACGAGGTAATCACTGCCCTGCGGCGGCTCGCCGTAAGCATAAGTGCAGATTTCCCGGTCGGTCCCGCAGATGCCGACATACAATGTGCGGATGCGGACCTGGTTATCCTTCGTGATGGCCGGGGTCGGGTAGTCAAAGGTCCGCAGGTCCTGCTTGGACTTCGAGACCGCGATGACACGCATGGTATTGCTCATGGACTATGGGTTTCTAACGCTTCATCTGACCACAGGAACGCCCCCGGGTTTGCAGAGAAACGAGCGCGTATGCTAGCGTGGGCAAATCCCTTGTGAATCAAAATCTGAGGGTAAATAGGGTCTTTTCCCGCCCACCCGGCTGACATAGGCTCCCTGAAGCGATGAAACTCTTCTACACCGGCCCCGTCATCAATACCGAGATGCTCGTCATGATGCTGGAAAAGCACGGCATCATGGGCCGGGAGGAGTTGGTGGATACCGAAGGTGACCCCGAGGACCTCAACCGCCTCGCCAAAGTCTTCGTCCCCGAGGCCGACTACCAACGGGCCTACGACCTCTTCTACGGCGAAAAAGAGGGGGAGCTCTAGCTCCGCAATGACCAATGCCTAAGCTCGAATGACGAAGGAATGCCCAAATCCCAAGAAGGGAATTAAGACTTAATCCGATCGCTCAATGGTGCAACCGGTTTCCTTCGACATTCGGATTTCGTCATTCGTCATTTCGCCGTCAGGCGAGTATCCCCTTCACCACATGGCTCTCTTCCACGCCCGTCAGCTTCTGGTCCAGCCCTTGGAAGCGGTAGGTGAACTTGCTGTGGTCGATGCCCAGGCAATGCAGGATGGTGGCGTTCAGGTCGTTCAGATGCACCGGATTCTCCGTCACGTTGTAGCTGAAATCATCCGTCTCGCCATAGATCGTGCCACCCTTGATGCCGCCACCCGCCATGAACATGCAGAAGTTCTTCGGATGATGATCGCGCCCGTAGTTCTCTTTCGTGAGCGTCCCTTGTGAATACACCGTGCGCCCGAACTCCCCGCCCCAGACCACCAGCGTGTCCTTCAGCAAGCCACGCTCCTTCAGGTCTGTCAGCAGCGCATATGTCGGCTGGTCCACATCCCCGCATTGCGAGGTGATG
>CAZRGY010000256.1:0-6512 GCA_964599715.1 uncultured Verrucomicrobiota bacterium
GCATGGTCGTGCCGGACAAGACCAAATACTACGGCGTGGCCCGGCTCGGTATGCGTTTTGCTTTTTAATTGAAGTTCCCCTTCTCGCGCTGGCGGCAAACCCGCCGGCGTTTTTTATGTAACACATCCTGTAACCGAAGCGAGTATCGGCTGTTACTTCAGTACTTACCGGTCGGGTTTCACCCCATAGTGGAATGCAGTCAACATCACTAACTTTTGCACCACTGGCAACCCGCCATCCAAACCGAATACAAAAACCAATCCATGAAATACATATTTTCCAATATTACCATCCTTGCCCTGGCCGCACTTGTCGCAGGATGCGAGCAAAAACCAACTGCGTCACAGCAGATGGAGAAAATCCAAACGGAGACCAACGAGGCAGCGCAAGACATGCAGGAGTATACCTTTGCGCGAAAGGCTGAATTCACTGCCAAGATGCGTCTTCAGCTGGCCGATATGAAAACCGATCTGGATCAACTCGAAGCTAAGATCGAAAAGTCGAGTGAAGCGGCGAAAGCCGAGGCACAGCCCAAACTGAAAGCCTTGCGCGAGCAAGAGTCCCAGCTGAACAAGCAAATGGACAAAGTGGAAAACGCCACGGAAACCACTTGGGATGACGTGAAGAAAAGCACGAAAGAAGCCTATCAATCATTGAAAGAAGGCTTCATACAATCCCGCCAGTGGGTGAGCGACAAAATCGCCCCATAACTTATCGAGGACTGTTTCATAGATAAGATAAACCGAGATAATAACCATGGATACCGGCAGGCACTTGGAGGAAAAACCGGAACAATCTTGCGGCAAATAACTGACACAGCCTGATGAATAGAACCCAAGAATTGAGCGGCAAAATCGGGGTCATGCTGCTCGGAACCCTGCTACTGGCCCAATCTGGATGCAGACTGCCGGGAATGCGGGGTCCCCCTCCAGGATTACCGCACCTGCCGGGTCTGCCACATGGACAATTGTCTCTGCCTTCGAACGCATCCATGGCGTCTGCTGTGATGGAGACCAGAAAATAGGTCTGATCCTTGATTGTTGCAGAATCAATCACATGACCATCTCTAAGCAGAGTTTGATAAACAGGACGATCCAGACGTTGCGAAATCCATCCATGGCTCCCAGTGAATGCCGTGTAACGACCAACAACCCACTTCCACGAAAAATTAATCTAACCATTAAAATTCACGATCATATGAAAACCTCCACTAATCCGCTTAAAGTATTAGGCCTAATCCTCAAGTTGTGTGCCATGCCGATCCTCCTGGGAGTGACCGGTTGTACGACCGGGAGTCGTTACCAGCAAAGCACGGGTGAAAAAGTTGATGATTACAAACTTTCCTCCGATGTCAAAGGCGCACTCAAAAACGATACCGTGTATAAGTACGACGATGTCGATGTGACCACCTTCAAGGGGGTGGTGCAGTTAAACGGTTTCGTAAACCATAAGGCGCAGCAAATCCGGGCCGGAACAGTAGCCAAAGGAGTCTCGGGCGTTAAGGATGTGCAAAACAACATTACCATCAAAGAATGAGCGGTAGGCTTGGTAAAGCATGCCACCGGATAATCGGCCAACTAGGTGAGATGACCTGGGCCCAATGGCAGGAACTCCGTCATGAGGCGGCATTGATTGGCACCGTGTCAGGCTATGGTTGCTGGCCGTTGAGCTGGGTGCAGACCGTGCGCAAAGCGTTTGCCCGTCAGATACTAGCCATTGGTGTTGAGCCGCTTTGGATCGTGAGCGCAACAGGGGTCTTTGTAGGTGTTTCCGTGGTGGTGCAGCTTACCTTTTGGGCCGGTGCCACCGGGCAATCCCAGATGCTCGGGCCATTGCTGGTGGCAGTGGTGGCTCGAGAACTGGGTCCGTTGCTCATCAATCTTATCGTGATCGTCCGCAGTGGCAGCGCAATGATCACTGAACTGGGTGTGCTTAAAATCAAAGGAGAAGTCGCGGCCTTGGAAGCGAGAGGATGCGATCCGTTGACGCACTTGGTGCTACCGCGAATGCTAGGCATGGCGACAGCCACGTTTTGCCTCACAATTCTTTTTATTCTCGTCGCCTTTGCCAGCGGATATCTGTTCGCGGTCTCAATGGGAAAAGGCAGCCGTGATTTGCTGCTTTTCGTGGATACTATTTCAAATGCCATCCAGCCCAAGGATGTCTTCAATATCCTTGCCAAAAGCATCATCCCTGCCCTGTTCGCCAGTGCGGCCTGTTGCATAGGCGGATTGGGTATTGGAACATTGGTGACGGAAATCCCAACGGTCACGCAACGCGCCCTGACCCGATCGGTCGCCGCACTATTCGTCATCTCTGCCACGGTTTCCCTCTTAACTTATCGCTAGGTATGCTCGCTATAAAACACACACGCAACTTTCACGTCGCGATGACCGCGGCAACCCGAAATGCTTGATGGCTGAGCAATTCAAATTCAAACATGTCAACGAAATCACAGGCACGTTTGTGCTCGTGATCATCGCCGCGCTAATCGGGGTCATCATGTGGACCGGACACAGCCAACGCTGGTTCAAGAGCAACGTCACTTTGCGCATCAGCCTGCCAGCAGATGGGGCAGCAGGTATCCGGCAAGGATCAGAAGTTTACTTTCTCGGCACACTGGTCGGATCAGTTTCAGACGTCATCGTTGATGAAAGCGGACGGATGGAAGCGCAGGCCAACATCCGGCTCGATTTCTTCCGCTTCG
The DNA here is from genome assembly GCA_964599715.1 of uncultured Verrucomicrobiota bacterium. Classification (GTDB taxonomy): domain Bacteria; phylum Verrucomicrobiota; class Verrucomicrobiia; order Limisphaerales; family JAEYXS01; genus JAEYXS01. The sequence goes on from CAZRGY010000256.1 coordinate 2,708, forward strand.
TGCGCACTGATTCGTTCGCCGTCGTAAAAAAGAAATTTGGAGTGGCTGGAGACTCCTTCTTTGAAATCACTCGCGGTGAAGGAGAGCCGTTGCCAGAAAAGAACGCCACGATTGTCTGCAACGAGCAGTTTCAAAGTGCACTGGAAGCGGCAGTCGAAGAAATCCGTCTGGAAACCTTGTCGGTGTTGAAAAAAGCAAACGCGGGGCTGGATACCTGGACCAAGCTCGGCAACGACCTGGTCGATACCGGGCAGCATCTGGACCAGCTTACCATCCGTCTGGAAAACATGGCCGCCAACATGGAGCAAGGCAAAGGCACGGTCGGCAAGCTGCTCACTGATACCGGTTTTGTGGATGACGTTCGTAAGCTTCTCGTCGGGATAGAGAGAGTGACCGCCGGCGTCGAGGCGGGCAAAGGAACAATCGGCAAACTGCTAACCGACGCAACCATGGCTGAAGAAGCACAAATGTTCCTTGTAAGAGCGAACCTTATGATGGTCGAAATGCAAGGCGTGGTAACGAATCTGAACGGTGCCGTAAAAAACCTCCAGAACGGAACAGCGCGACTACCGGAAATCTCAGAAGCGATAGCAAATGAATCCAAGGATCTGCCCGGACTGGTTCTGCAAACGCAGACCTCGATGCGGGAAATTGAGAGATTGGTCGAAGCGATGCAAAAGCACTGGCTAGTGCGCAAACTGATCGACCCGACAAATCCTCCACCAGCGCACCTCAATCCCAGCAAAGATAAGCAGTATAAGAATACAGGACGGAAGCCTAATCCACCAGGAAACTTAAGGCGATGAGTGGGAAGATCATTGAGTTCGGCTCGAGAGAAGGCGTTTCGCCAGGAAGTTTGAAAGCGAACGTCCGAAGCCGGCTTAAGACGGTGGTTCTCATCATGATAACAGCTATCGGCGTTTACACCTGCTATCAATTAGCCTTGCCCTTCTTGCCGGCGCTAGCCTAGGCGCTGGCACTTGCGGTTATATTCGCCCCCTTGCAACGATGGCTGGAAACCAAGCTGAACCACCCGGGCCTCTCGGCCGTGATTTCCGTACTGACCGCTGGAGTGATTGTGGCGGTGCCCACGGTATTCGTAGGTGAACGGCGATAATCCACGAGGCCGCAAAAGGAGCGGAAATTGTAACAAAAATGGAGTCTGGCGAATGGCGGAAGACTATCTAGGCACAACCCCGAATCGCACCGCTCGCCAACTGGCTGGAACAAATGGTCGATGTAACAGGAACAGTCAAAGATATCACGAGCTGATTGACCGAAACCGCCGGGTTACTTGCGAAGGGATCCTTAATGCAATTACTAGAAGCGTTATCCAGTTAAGTGGTCTTGCACACCCAAACCGTCTGCCAGGCGGAAGGAAAAGAGCAGGTTCGCTCCGACAACCGTCAGGAATTATAATTTAGTTCAGAGGTTCGGGTAACACCCCATAGATACTACACGTGCTTAGCGTAGGGTGTTGATGTTAGTACGACCAATCCGTTTATGATATTAAAATAAAACCGCTTCATGAACAGCACCTATCAGCTGACACTCCTTGCCGTAACAGGCATCCTGTTTATCAGCAGCATCTACATCCGCGTCTCTGACCTCGATGACCGAATCGATTCCTCTGTGGAAGAATCCTACGTGTTCAAGACCTATCTCAAGAATGACGCCGTCAAGACCGAATCCAAGAACGGGATGGTAACGCTGACAGGAACAGTCGCGATGGCCTCGCATAAGTCGCTGGCCGAAGACACCGTGGAAAGCCTGCCTGGGGTCAAAAGTGTGGACAACCAATTGAAGATCGCTGAGGAAGCGCCAGCGGAACATTCCGATATCTGGTTGGTCACGAAAGTGAAAACAACGCTGTTATTCCATAGCAACGTGAGTTCCACCGGCACGGAAGTGTTTGTAAAAGACGGGATCGTCAGCCTGCGCGGGGAAGCCTCAAGCATGGCCCAAAAAGAACTGACAGGCGAATATGCCAAAGACGTCGAAGGGGTCAAGGAAGTCAATAATGAGATGACCGTGGCCGCAGCCCCAAGCGAGAAGAAGGAAACCATCGGAGAAAAAATCGATGATGCCTCCATCACGGCGCAGGTCAAATCGGCTTTGCTCTCACATCGCTCGACTAGTGCGCTCAAGACCAAGGTCCACACGACTGACAGCGTAGTTACAGTAAGCGGGACAGCCAAAAATGCCGCAGAAAAGAGCCTGGTGACCAAACTGATCACAGATATTTACGGCGTGAAAAGTGTGGTCAACAGCATGACCGTGACAGTGTCGGTGGCAGCCAACTAATCCAATCCGATGGAGGCTGTGCGAAGGCGCACCGCCGCCACCAGGCCGAACAACCAAACTAAAAAAACTTATGTTATATACCATAGCCGTAATTCTTATCATCCTTTGGCTTCTTGGCCTGATAACAAGCAATGCAATCGGCGGCTTCATCCATATCTTGCTGGTCGTGGCGGTTATCATGATCCTGGTCAACCTCATTTCAGGCCGCAAAAGCAAATGAGTCCTCCACTATGATAAAAACGTAATTGTCCTTCATCCGCGTAACCTGTGAATAAAATATCCATTTTTCTAAAAAAGTTTAAAGCAACCCTAGTGCTGACTTTGGTGACAGCGGTTTTAGGCTTCACGGGCTGTGTCTCACCGGCAACAACCAACCGGAGCATAACCATAGAATCCAAGCCATCCGATATAAGAGTCGAAGTGAACGGCGAGGATCTTGGCCGCACACCTACTACTTACACGGTAAAAGCAAATCGTAAGGGAGATTTTGCGGGCGTTGTGGGCGAATCCCCTTTGATAGTATTCACAGCGTACCCGGAGGAAGACAGTAAAGACCAATACAAGCAGACGAAAAGGTTCAGCCCTAGTGCTTTCATGGAAAAAGGCGACCGAGTGCCAGAGAGGATTTTTTTTGACATGCATAACGTGTCAGGTCGCTGAATCGTCTAGCTTTAAAAATCAAAACCAGAATCCGTATCACTATGAATACAAAAAGTATTGTCGCCATCATTCTAATCACGGTGGGAATCGTGGTGCTTGCATACTCGGGCATCACCTTCAAGACACCAGGCAAGCCGATCGAGTTTCTAGGCATGAGCATCAAGACTACCGACAGCCACTTTGTCCCGCCGATTGTCGGAGCCCTGGCGTTGGTAGGCGGAATCGTTTTGTTTGTGGCCGGCCCAAAACGGGCATGAATAGCAACATTAACCGGACGAGGGATGATATAATGAATATAAATTACGATATAGAGCCTGATGAACCGCCAATGACGGTTTCGCCAGAATCACTTGCTGCCGCAGGCCTGCGACCACTCGAGTGGAACGAACTGGTCCGCAGAGGTGATTTTGTCTCGGACGGCCAGGAAGGGTTTGAACCATGGGATGGGCCGAGCGGCTTCCGGGCTGATGCGTTCATAAAGCAAATCTATCGCCGCAGCAAAAAACAACTTGATCGTAGCCAAGCGAATTCCGTGTCCGAAACTTAATGCTTAAAAAGCAACGGACCGAGGTGAATGAGAGTGATCGGATGACCGATCTATGAGAATACTGCAGCAAATATGGCAAACCGTTTGTGAAATGGGGCGTCAGGTTCGAAGTCTGCCGCAGATTTTGATAAATGCTTTAAGGCAACGAAAGCATAAAGCAGCGATCGATGCGAAGGAGGCAGAGCGGCTGGATCGGATCAGAAACCCTTCAAAGTTTCGGGGGCGGTGAAAGCACAAGTGATTGAACCGTGAGATTTCACATACCAAAGCAGAGCCTCAGCTAATCCATATCCA
>CAZRGY010000257.1:0-1188 GCA_964599715.1 uncultured Verrucomicrobiota bacterium
ACTCTACACCGGCACACTTGTGGAGAACGGCCAGTTACTCATGCGCGTGACGAAGACCGGCAGCTCGACGGCGCTTGCGCAGATCATCGCCGTGGTGGAGCGCGCGCAGAATAGCCGCGCGCAGATCCAGAAACTGGGCGATCAAGTCAGCAGTGTTTTTGTGCCCGTCGTGGTCGTCATCGCGTTGGCGGCGGCCGCGTGGTGGGGTTTTGCGTATACGACCGCCAGCGCCTTCAGCCAAAGCATCGCCCCTTGGCTTTGGTCTTTGCATCTGCCGGATACCGCACTTGCCGCCGCAGTGGTCCATGCCGCCGCTGTGCTTATCATCGCCTGTCCTTGTGCGATGGGGCTTGCCACGCCCGCCGCCATCATGGCTGGCACCAATGCCGCCGCGCAGCGCGGCATCCTTATCCGCGATGGTGGGGCGCTCGAAAAATCCGGGACCATCACCTCCGTCGTCTTCGACAAGACCGGCACCCTCACCGAAGGCAAACCCAAGGTCGTGGCGAGCGAGGATTTGCGTGACGCGGAGAAACAGAACCAGCATCCGCTCAAAGAACTGGCCAAAGCACTTGCGGCTCCCTCAAGCCATCCGCTCAGTGTCGCCATCACGGCTGCCTTTGACAAAGAAGGTTCAGATGCAGATGCGAAGAGCCAGGGCGCAAAGAAAAAACCGGAGAACTGGACCGAGCTGCGCGGCAAAGGCATTGAGGCGAAATTGTCACCGCACTCTGCAGAAACCTTGCGCCTGGGTTCCCTCCGCTGGTTGAAGGAGGTCGGGGTGGATACGCAAGCCGCAGAAGCGTTCAGCCAGAAGTGGATGGGTGAAGGCGCCTCGGTGCTGGGTGTGGCCGATGGCAAACAGCTTATCGGCGTCGTGGCCTTGCGCGATGTGTTGAAACCCAAAGCCAAGGAAGTCATCGCCCAACTCCAAGCCAAGCTCGGCAAATCCACGAGCGTCTATCTCCTTACGGGCGATGCGAAAGCCACGGCGGAAGCCTTGGCGCGGGAAGCCGGCATTGATCCCGAGAATGTCTTTGCCGAAGTGCGCCCGGAGCAAAAGGCGGACATCGTGAAAGAGCTTCAGGCCAAGGGCGAGCGCGTCGCGTTCGTCGGTGATGGCATCAATGATGCGCCTGCCTTGGAGCAGGCCGATCTCGGCATCGCCGTGGCACTCGCCAGCGATGT
>CAZRGY010000257.1:1198-6509 GCA_964599715.1 uncultured Verrucomicrobiota bacterium
TGAAGTCCGATATCCAGGCCATCCCGGAAGCCATCGGCTTGGCGCAAGCCACCCTTCGCACCATCAAGCAGAACCTCTTCTGGGCGTTCTTCTATAACGCCGCTGCGATCCCCCTCGCTGCCATGGGCTTCCTGAGCCCGCTCCTGAGTGCCGCCGCGATGGGTCTCTCGGATGTCGTGGTCATCGGCAACGCCCTTCGCTTGCGCCGGTGGAAGGGCTAAGCCGGTCTTTCTTTTCCCGGTTGTCCGATTTTTGCGTCGGCGGCTACTATAGGGTAAGTGAACGACCAGACTGACTCACAATTGCTGCGCGCCTACGCCGAAAACCGCTCCGAAGCGGCCTTTTCCGAATTGGTGCGCCGCCATGTGGATATCATCCACTCCGCCGCCCTGCGCATGGTCTGTGATTCGCATCTGGCCCAAGATGTCACCCAGGGGGTTTTTGTGGCCCTGGCCAAGAGTGCGGGCCAGCTTACGGCCCACCCGGTGTTATCCGGCTGGTTGCATCGCACCGCGCAAAACATCGCCGCCCAAACCGTCCGCACCGACGTGCGCCGCCGCGCCCGCGAACAGGAGGCTGCCGCCATGAATGAACTCCTTGCCGCCGAACCCGATGCCGTCTGGGAACAGATCGCGCCCCACCTGGATGGTGCCCTCAGTGAATTGAACGAACCGGACCGGGACGCCGTGCTGCTCCGCTATTTCGAGCGCAAGTCCGCCCGTGAGATGGCCGAAACGCTCGGTATCAGTGCCGAGGCTGCCCAGAAGCGGGTGAACCGCGCCGTGGACCGTCTCCGTGAATCCATCGCTTCGCGCGGCGTCGCGGTGGGGGCCAGCGGGTTGGTCGTGCTCATCTCCACTAATGCCGTGCAGGCCGCGCCCGTGGGCTTGGCGGTCACAGTCACTTCAGCTGCCACCCTTGCTGGGACCACTACCGCTGCCGTCGCCTCTGCCACCACCGTCCAGACCATTGCCATGACTACTCTCCAAAAAGTCGTTATCACCACCGCGCTCGCTGCTGCCATCGGCACCGCTCTCTATGAGGTCAATGAGGTGAAGCATATGCGCGCCCAACATCAAGCCAGTCAAAAGCAGATAACATCGCTCGCTGCCCAAGTCGAAGAGTTGCAGCAGGAACGCGATGCGGCCCGCCAGCAATTGGCAGCGGTATCCGCCGATCTTACCAAGGCCCAACAGAACCAGAATTCATCCGAGGTCCTGAAACTTCGCGGTCAGGTAGGCGTGCTGTTGCGCGACAATGAGGCCATCGGCAAAAAGAATGCCCTCAGCAAGATCACGTCCGATCCCGCGACCTTCAAACTCATGCGCGACCAGCAAAAGGCCGGCATGGGCGCCCTCTATGGTCAATTCGTTAAAAGTCTGTCGTTGGAACAGGAAGTGGCCGACCAGTTCAACGACCTGCTGGCCGATGGCATCATGGACGGCATCGCCATCATTACGCAGTCCTTGCAGGATAAAAAATCCCGCCATGAGATCGACCGTCTGTTCACGGCTCACGAGGCCGCCTTGGAACGGCAAGTGATGGAGCTGCTCGGTCCTGAAGGGCTCGCGCAATATCGCGAGTACAGCCAGAACCTGCTCAGCACCATTTCGGCGTCGCAGTTCGAAGGCAGCCTGACCGGTGACGCCGAGGCAAAAGCCGCCAAATCGAAGCAACTCCAGCAACTCTTGCAGGAGGAAAGCCTCTCCGTGCTCAATGCCTCAGGTTTACCCGCCAGTTACCAGACCATGCCCATCCTGAATTTCCGCAACATCGCTTCCACGGAACAGGAGCAATTGAGTTTGCAGATCATGGACAGCATCTATGAACGCGCCACCGGGCGGGCCAGCAGTTTCTTGAGTGCGGCGGAGCTGGAGAAGCTCCAAGCCTTTCGCAGTAAGGCTCTCGAAAACAGCCGCGCCATGCTCCTCATGAACCGGCAAGTCATGGCCCCGATCGTTCAATGAGCCGTTGATGGAATGCTGGTTGTCGTGCAGTTTTACCCAAGGTGCTACAGCGTCGGACTGCTCAGAACTTCTCGTAGTAGAACGGCACGTCAAACCACAGACCGTTGAAGTCGAATTGCAGCGCGGGCGGTTCGAAGTCCGCTTGCAACAGGTAGAATTCGTTGCGGGTATGCAGGAGCCGCACCATCTCGGTGAACATCTCCTCATCAAAGGCAACGAGGTGATAACGGTCCCGCCGCACCTTGGCATGGGTCATCTGCCGGATGAGCTGGGCCATCACTTCCGGGGTGCGGTTCATCACCCAGATCTCCGCGTCGTGCACTTTCACCGCCAGCTTGTCGAGCTTCTGCACAGTGCAATCATTGCACTCCACCCACAGCGCGGGATTGAGCTGGTAGTCGAGCTGCACCACTCCGGGAATGAAAGGGATGTTCTCGTTGTGCAGTTGCGGACTGATCTGCAGCCGTTCACGGAAGAGCAGCACATACGCGAGCAGCTTCAGCACGATGTTCTCGTCCGTCTCCAGATCAGACCGGCCGATGATGAGCTTCTCCGGCAGCTTGCGCTGCCAGTCATCACTCCGCAGGTCGAAATTGAATTTGCCGCTCATGCCGTCTGGAGCGGCTGTTGTGCCACAGGGCGATGACCGGCGCAACGGGTGTTCTTACTCCACGTCCAGATAAGGCAGAAACTTCGGCACGGTGCGGGCCTTCATCATTTGCTCAAAACGATGGGCTACTGCGATGAGCGTCGGCTCACTCCATGCCCGGCCAAAGAAGGAGAAACCCACCGGTAATCCCAGCACAGTCCCACACGGCACGGTGATATGCGGGAAGCCCGCCGTGGCGGCCGGCGTGGAACTGCCGCCGAGTCCACGATCTCCATGGATGTAATCCAGCGCGCCGGCTGGTCCGGCGGTTGGGGCGACGAACACGTCCAGCTTCTGCTCGTCCATGAAGTTCTTCAGCGCCTGCGCATACTCGGTCACGATTTGCTTCGCCTTCAAGTAACGCTCTTCCGTCAAAGGCCCTTTGGCCGCCGCGGCGATCAGTTCTTCCTGACCGAAGTAGGGCATCTCCCGTTCCTTTTCACGTTCATTGAAGGCGATCAACTCATCGATGGATTTCACCGGCGCATGGGAGCCTAGGGAAGTGAAGTAGGCATTCAGACCGGCCTTGAATTCATACAACATCAGGTCATAACGGCTGGCGCCCAGCCCTGCCAGACTTGGCAGCGATACGTTGTCCGTCAGGTTGAACCCGCCCTCGCGCATCTTGGCGATGACCTGTTCAAAGAGCGGGCGCACCAATGGATGCCCCGGGAACATGCCCCGCACGATTCCGCAACGCACCTTGCGCAAATCCGCCGTGTCCAAGAATTTTGTGTAGTCGGCATGGAACTCGGCTCCCGTGACTTGGGTTGCTGGATCACGCTCATCCGCTCCGGCCATCACGCTGAGCATGGCGGCGGCGTCAGCCACCGTGCGGGTCATCGGTCCCGCAGTATCAAAGGTGGCCGCGATGGGGATGATGCCCGACCGGCTGACCAATCCCACCGTGGGTTTCAACCCGACGACACCGCAGCAGGATGAAGGGGAGACGATTGAGCCATTGGTCTCTGTCCCCACAGCGGCGGCACACATGTTCGCTGAAACGGCAACGGCCGATCCGGAGCTGGAGCCCGAGGGACTGTGCGTGATGATATACGGATTACGCGTTTGTCCGCCGCGCCCACTCCAACCACTGATGGAGCGGTTGCCGCGAAAGTTCGCCCACTCGCTCAGGTTGGTCTTGCCCAGAATGACCGCACCTGCCTTGCGCAAACGCTCCACAAGAAATGCATCGCGCGGTGCGATGGAATCCGCCAAGGCGAGCGAACCGGCGGAGGTGTGCATCCGGTCATGCGTATCGATGTTGTCTTTGATCAGGATGGGAATCCCGTGCAGCGGTCCACGGGCGCCTTTGCTTTTCCGTTCGGCATCGAGACTGGTGGCGATGGCGAGCGCATCCGGGTTCAGTTCCAGCACCGCTTTCAGCTTTGGCCCTTGTTGATCCAAGGCCTTGATACGCTCTAGGTAAAGTGTGACCAGCTCCACTGCTGAGTGCATTCCTGTCTGCATCATCTGCTGCAGTTGAGCGATGGTCTGTTCTTCCAAACTGAAAGGAGGCGGTATGGAAACACCAGAACCGCCGGCGGCTGATACGCAACCGGAGGTGAAGACGGCTGCCGAAGTGGCTGAGCCGAGTAGCGTCCGGTGCAGAAATTCCCTGCGGTTCATGCGGCGAACCTAACGGAAGTGTTTTTGTTTTGGAAGCTCGTCGCTAAAGCAGGGAATCGACAGCCACGTCGCCGTCACTCATCCTCAAGCCCGTGAGTGCGCCGACAACTTATTATCGCGAAGAGCCGGATGGAGTGACGCTGTTCATCAAGGCCCAGCCGCGCGCGAACAAGAATGAGATCGTCGGTGTCCATGGCGCGGAATTGCGGGTCAAAGTCACCGCCCCACCGGTGGATTCAGCGGCCAATGAAGCGCTCGTGCGATTTCTTGCTGAATCTCTGGGATTGCCCCGCAACCAAGTGCAGCTCACGCGTGGCGCGTCTGCCCGTCATAAGGCGGTGAAAGTGTGTGGTCTGAAAGCAGAAGAGGTGAAGCAACGTCTCGGCCTCTAACCGGGCTATACCTCCAAGTGCATCCCCAGTTCCACCACGCGATTGGCCGGCAGGCCGAAGAACATGTTCGCCGGTTGGGCATTGCGGGAGAGGAAAGAGTACAGCTTCTTCCGCCAGCGTTGCATCGTGGATTTGCCCGTCGGCATGATGTTCAGCTGGCTCAAAAAGAACGTGGCCTTTTCCGGATCGATATCCAGCCCTTTGTCATGCAGTGCGGCGATGATCTCCGCCACCAGCGGCTCTTGCATGAAACCGAAATGGGCTACCACACGATAAATACCCTCACGCAATTCTTCCACGGTCACGCGGTTTTCCGGTGACACATGCGGTTCATCGGTGGTGCTCATGGTGAGCAGGATCACCCGTTCGTGCAGCACGCGGTTATGCTTGATGTTATGCAACAACGCCAGCGGGGTGCCATGCGGGTTGCCGGACATGAAGACCGCCGTGCCCGGAACGCGGAGCGGCTTTTCGATATCGAGGCTTTGCAGGAAAAATTCGATCGGTAACAGCCGGGTCTCCAGCTCCGCCTGCACATGACGCCGCCCGGTCTGCCACGTGGTCATGATGATGAAGATCAGGGCACCCGCCACCAGCGGGAACCAGCCGCCTTCCGGGATCTTCAATGAATTGGCTCCCAAAAAGGCGAGTTCCAGGATCAGGAACGAGCCGCA
>CAZRGY010000258.1:0-6497 GCA_964599715.1 uncultured Verrucomicrobiota bacterium
GGAGGGTTTTCAGGGAAGCCCCGTCTAATCCGTATGAGTGCGAGATTTGATGTGAATGCGTTGAAGGTGGCTACGCCCTGTCCGGCGCGGTGGGAGGACATGGCGGGGGATGAGAAGGCGCGGTTTTGCCGTCAGTGCCAGAAGCACGTGTATAATTTCTCAGCGATGACGACCATGGAGGTGGAACAGTTGGTGCTGAAAAACGAGGGGAACATCTGCGGGCGGATGTATCGAAGAAAAGACGGGACGGTGTTGACAGCAGATTGCCCGACGGGTCAAGCGGTGGTGAAACGGCAGCGCTGGCTATGGGCGGGCGGTCTGGCCGCCGGCGTGGTGCTGTTGGTCTCCACGCTGTGGGCGAAGGTACAAGCCGATGACAAGAAGGATGACGGGAAATTCACCATAGCCCTGAAAGAGAAATGGTATGACCTGAAGGTGAGAATGGGTTGGGTACAACAACCAGTGTTGCTTGGTGATATAGCCATGCCGGTGAACCATAATCCCGTCGGGAACAACATTCCACCATCACCGCCACCGCCAAGCCCGGTGAACGCTCAAGCGACGCCGTGAAAATAGTGTCATCATAAGAGTTATAGTGAGCGTAGTGATAACAGACCGAGAAAAAACGGGGCATGCTGCAGGTGAGTAAAGGACGATTACGAATTTGAATGTGTATGAAAACGAAATTGGTTAGTATGGGAGCTGTCATGAAAACATTGCTGGCCCTGACAGTGGTCACTTTCCTTACCGTCTTCTCCCTGCGCTCACAAACGGCGCCGGAGTATGCGCCGCTGAAAGCAGAGGCAGAGCGGCTCATGGTTGAGAAGTCTTATGCGAAGGCGAATGAGGTCTATCTCAAGGCCAAGGCACTGAAGCTTTCCGGGGAGGATGCGAAGTGGGTGGACTTCCGGCTTATGGACACGCAATGGCGCTCCGAGGCCTCCACACAGAAAGCGGATACAACCAAGCAGGACGAGGCGATCCAGGCCTTGCAAGTGATGGTGCGCGATATTTCACGAGACGAGGACAAGGATCGCACCTGGGCCGAGATCCAAGAATCGATGGGGGATTACTGGTGGGTGCGGAAGAACAGCGCGAACTGGGGTCCGGCATGGGCGGCTTACCAGCAGGCGCTGGATTGGTGGGCGGGCACGAAGGAGATCGAGCTGGCCCGGGAACGTTATCTGGAGATCGTGAGAAAAGCAGCCAAGCCAGGACGGGTGGACCGCTGGTATTACTACGGCTATTACGGCAACTACGTGCCGCTGCCCATCCTGGAGAATGTGCTGAAGATCGCCCAGACCGATAATGACAAGGCGCTCACGCATTATCAGATCGCGATGACGATCAAAAATCAGGGCGGGAACTTTGAGCAGCGCCAGCGGGTGCCGGAGGAATTTGAGGCAGCAGTGAAGTTCGGCAAGGGCAATGACTGGTATGACGACGCGTTGTATCACTATGCCGAATGGATGATGTCGCAAGGCCGGTTCATCGCCACGGAGAACGGTGGTTACCGACAGGAACCGGACAACAAGAAGGCACTGGAGATGTTCCGCAAGCTGGTGGCGGAGTTCACCAAAGGAGAGTCGCGCTACTATGATCAGGCGCAGCAACAGATCCGGAACATCACGGGCGTGCAGCTCGGGGTCAGTGTCGCGAACATCTTCCTTCCCGGCTCGGAGGTGCAATACTTCCTGAACTGGCGCAACGTGAAGGAGGTCGAGCTGGCGCTGTATCCAGTGAACCTGAGCAAGGACGTGGACATGGCCGGCACAGAAGATCGCCGACAAAACTGGCTGCAATCCATCGAGTTGAATGGCCGCGAACGCGTGAAGTCCTGGAAGCACGACACGAAGGACAAGGGCGACTATAACCCGGGCAACGCGCAGTTGCGCTACGAGGGCAAGCTGCCTCCCGGTGCTTATGTGCTGGAAGCCAAGGCGGGCGGCAAAGCCATGCGCGAGCTCGTGCTGGTCACGGATGCCTCCATCGTGTTGAAGACTTCCGGCAAGCAGGCGCTGGTGTATTTCTGCAATGCGCTGGATGGTTCACCGCTGGTGAACAGTCCGGTGACGTTGTGGCAGCGTTTTCACACCGGGAACAATTGGGAGTGGAGCCAGCTCAACAAGACCACGGACAAGGATGGACTGGCGCTGTTCGACACGAAGGACACGGCGAACAACATCGAATTGTTCGTGGGTGCGGCAGCCAAGGACAAGCAGGCGTTCAGCGTAGGCAATAGCTACCGCTATGGCCGCGACAATCAGCCGTGGCGCATCTATGCGTTCACGGACCGCCCGGCGTATCGTCCGAAAGAGCACGTGGAGTGGAAGATCATCGCCCGTCGCGACAATGGTTCCGTGTATGCCACGCCCGCGAATGAGACCATCTGGTATCGCATCGATGGCCCGGACAATGCGCTGGTGAAGGAAGGCGAACTGAAGTTGAACGAGTTCGGCAGTGCGTCCGCTTCGGTGGCGCTTACCGAGACCATGCGGCTGGGCGAATACCGCATCAGCTTCCTGGACAAGAACAAGGGCAACCATATCGGTGCCGCGCAGTTGTTCCGCCTGGAAGAATACAAGCTGCCGGAGTTCAAAGTGGCCGTGCAGACGCCGGAAGTGGATGGCCAGCGCAAGATCTTCCGCGTGGGCGAACTGGTGGAGGCGAGCATCCAGGCGGATTACTACTTCGGCGGGGCAGTGGCGAACGCCAGTGTGGAAGTGGTGGTGTATCAGAATCCGTATTATTTCTATCGCCCGCAACCGCGCGAATTCCCGTGGTTCTACGAAGACATGGATACGCAGCCGAATCGCTGGGGCCGGGGCGGTCGCGGCCAGATCGTGAAGCGCGAGACGCTCAAGACGGATGCGACGGGCAAGGCGATCGTTAAATTTGAGACGCCCGCGAACAGCGGCCAGGACTTTGAATATCAGATCGAGGCGCGCGTGATTGATGCCTCACGCCGTGAGATCACAGGTAACGGCACGGTGCGGGTGACCCGGCAACGGTATTACCTGACGGCCAAGCCGGACCGGCAGGTCATCGCTCCGAAGGACCAGACGAAGGTGGAAGTGACCGCTCTGGATGCGAACAACAATCCGGTGAAGACTGAGGGTGAGATCCAAGTAACGCGTGAATATTGGTGGGAGATCTGGCTTACGCCCGATGGCAAGGAAGTGAAGGGCGATGAACTGAAGCGGATGAAGGCGCAGAGCAAGGTGTGGCCGCCCTTGCCAACGCGTCCGGACCAGAAGGACTGGACGCTGAAGTTCCGTGGGTATGAACGCGAAGACATCTTGAAGCAGGCACTCAAGACGGATGCCGAAGGCAAGGCGGAGTTCGCCTTCAAGCCGGAGAAGGAAGGCTATTATCGCATCGCCTATCTGACGAAGGATCAGGTGCCGAATCGTCTCCCGCAACCCATCAACACCGACACGACCGTGTGGGTGGCCAACAATGCCACAACCGATACCGGTTACCGCACCGGCGGCATCTCGGTGATCGTGGACAAGGACACGTTCCGCGTGGGCAATGAAGCTTCTGTGATGCTCTTGGCGAACGGCGAGAACCGTTACGTGCTCTTCAGCATCGAGGGCGAAACGCTCGACAGCTATCGCCTCGTGCGGATGGAAGGTCCGACGAAGATGTTTCACATCCTCGTGGAAGAGAAGCATGTGCCGAACGTGTTCCTGAGCGCGGGCATGGTGCATGAGAAGCAGTTCCACATGGACACGCGCCAGGTCATCGTGCCGCCCACGAAGAATTTCCTTACCGTGGATGTGAAGCCGGATCGCGAACAATATCAGGCGCGGGAGAAGGGCTCCTTCAAGGTCACCACGAAAGATGACGCCGGCAAGCCGGTGAGCGCGGAGGTGTCCCTCGCGCTGGTGGATGAATCGGTCTATTACATCCAGAGCGATTACGCCGGGGACATGCGCCAGTTCTTCTACGGCACGAAGCGGCCGCTCGTGGTCCAGACGCAGAGCACCTTCAACCAGAAGCGCTACTTGAAGCTGGTCGAAGGCGAGGACAAGCAACTCATCACTGAGGAACAGGCCGAACGGTTGCAGGCCCGGCGCCAGGCGGGTTTGTCGCAGGATAAAAAGGACGCGTATGCGGAATCGGAAGGGCGTTTGGAAGCGCAGACGACGAGCGCACCGCGCGGCGCTATGCTCAGAGGTGCGGCCATGGCGGATGCGGCGATGCCGATGTCGGCCGCTGCGCCCGCACCAGCCATGGAGATGGCGAAAGCGATGGGTGCCCCCGCTGCCAAATCGGAACGCAAACTCAAGGAGATCGCGGCGAATGAACCCGCTGAAGATCCGGCCGTGCAGGTGCGCAATGATTTCCGCTCCACCATCCTCTGGCAACCCACAGTGGTGACGGATGCGAAGGGTGAGGCGATCATGGAAGTCACGTATCCCGATTCTCTCACAGGCTGGAAGGCCACCGCCCGCGCGGTGTCCAAAGGCAACCAGTTCGGCAGCGATGAAGCCACGACACGCACGAAGCAGCCGCTCATCGTGCGCCTGCAAGCGCCGAGGTTCTTTGTGGTGGGCGATCAGGTCGTCGTCTCAGCGGTCGTGAACAACAACACCGCACAGGAACTGTCCGTCACCAGTTCGCTCGATTTCAAGGGAGTGCGCGTAGAAGGCGCGGTGAAGCTGGATGCGAAGACCAAATTGCCGATGATCGCGGGGATGCCGGTGATGCCCTATCCGGTCAACACGTCGCCGTTGGGACAAGGGTTGACCGTGCCGGCCAATGGTGAAGCCCGCGCGGACTGGCTGGTGACGGTCATCAACCCGGGTGAGGTCAAACTGAAGGTGTCCGCCATCAGCAAGGCGCCCAAGCTGGCTGACGCGATGGAGAAAAGCTATCTCGCCCACGAACACGGCATCGAGAAGTTCATCACCAAGGCGGGCAAGGTGCGCGGGAGCGAGATCACGCTGAAACTCGACATCCCGAAGGAACGCAAGCGCGAGACCACTTCCCTCACCGTGCAAGTCTCGCCGAGCATGGCGGTGACGATGCTCGATGCGCTGCCGTATCTGATCGATTATCCCTACGGCTGCACCGAGCAGACGATGAGCCGTTTCCTCCCGGCAGTGGTCACCGCGAAGACGTTGAAAGACCTCGGCCTGCAACCGGAAGATGTGATGGGCAAAGTCTTCGGCGGCATCGAGCAAGCACACGTCGCTGCGACACAGCCGAAGGGCCAGAAGAATCTGGAACGTCTCGATGACATGGTAAGGAGCGGCTTGGCTCGGCTCTATGACTTCCAGCATGGCGATGGCGGCTGGGGCTGGTGGAAGCAGGGTGATAGCGATCGCTGGATGACGGCTTACGTCGTCTGGGGCCTGACGCTCGCGAAACAATCTGGCACGGAGATCAAAGCCGATGTGCTCGCCCGTGGCGCGGCCTACCTCGACAAGACGCTTGTCGAAGAAGAGGCGAATCCCGACATGCAGGCCTGGATGCTGCATGCGCTGGCGGTTTACATGAGTGCGGAGAAAACGGGCAAGGTCTCGAAGTTCCAACAGACGGCGTTCGATAACTTATGGAAGAACCGTGAGCAACTGAACGCCTACACCCGCGCCTTGTTCGCGTTGTCGGCACATCACCTGGGCAAAGCGCCGGAGGCGAAGACGCTGATCCAGAACTTGGAGAATGGTGTGAAGCGGGATGCCCGTCCGGATACATCGGTGCTGGTCGCCGGCACGCCGACAAATGCGGGCGTGATGGGCACGGCGCATTGGGGTGAGGACGGGGTCTGGTGGCGCTGGAGCGACGGCGGTATTGAGGCCACGGCATGGGGCTTGCGCGCCTTGCTGACGATCGATCCGCAGAACAAGTTGATTGAGCCGGTGAGCAACTGGTTGATCAAGAACCGGCGTGGCGCGCAGTGGAGCAACACGCGCGACACCGCGATGGTGGTGCTGGCGATGAATGATTACCTGCGCTTGAGCGGCGAGCTGAAGCCTGAGCTGGAATACTAAGTCTTCGTGAACTGCAAAAAAGTGGCCGACCGCAAGGTGAGCGGAGCGGACGTTTTCAACGCACCGAGCCGGTTCACGGTGGATGCGAAGTTGATCAAGGACGGTGCGAATGATATCCGCATCAAGCGCAAGGGTGAGGGCGCGATCTATTTCGCGGCCGAAGCGAAGTTCTTCAGCCTGGAAGAACCCATCCCGGCGGCGGGCAATGAAATCTTCGTGAAGCGCGAATACTTCAAGCTCGTGGGCCGTCCGACGCTGCTCAAGGGCTTCGTGTATGACAAGGTGCCGTTGAAGGACGGCGAGAGCGTGAAGAGCGGCGAGCGCATCGAGACGGTCATCACCGTGGAGACGAAGAACAACTATGAGTATTTGCTGTTCGAGGACTTGAAGCCGGCGGGGTTTGAGGCGGTGGAGATTCGCAGCGGGGAATCGCTGTATGCGCGGGAGTTGAAATCCGGTGCGGTGGAGCGGAAACATGCGGACGCCGGAGCGGCG
>CAZRGY010000259.1:0-6485 GCA_964599715.1 uncultured Verrucomicrobiota bacterium
ATCTCCTCCACGGCATCACCGAATGGACCGCCCTTGCTCTTCCCTTTGAACCGCTCGCTCGCACCCAAGGGGATGTGCGGCATGTTATGCGCCAGATACAGGAAGAACGGCTTGCCCTTGTGCTCGCGGATAAATCGCACCGCCTCACGGGTATAATCCTGGGTGATGTTGTCCCAAAACTCCACCTTCTCTTGTGCCACGGTTTCATTGCGCAACAACTGGCTGCGAAACGGCGTATCTCCCACCTCGACGGTGAAGCCATTGTAGAGCGGGGTGCCGTAGAAATAATCAAATCCCTGCGCGTTCGGCATGGTGGCCGGATCCCAGCCCGTAGCCGTGCCGCTCTTCTTCTCCCCCTGATGCCACTTGCCGATACACGCCGTCGCATAACCTGCCGTCTTCAAAACTTCCGCGATGGTCGTCTCTCTGGGATGCAAAACGGTATGCTGGAACTTGCGATTGCCCGGCTCCCCTACACGGATGGGATAACTGCCACTCAGGAATGCCGCCCGGCTGGGGCCACACACCGCCTGGGCATAAAAGCTTGTGAACTTCATGCCCTCCTGCGCCATCCGGTCTAGCGCGGGTGTCTTGATCTGTGGACTGCCAAAACAACCCAAATCCTGATATCCTAAGTCATCCGCCAGAATGACGATGAAATTCGGCTGCTGGGCAGCCGGTAACGACCAGCCGGAAAACAACCATGCGCCCGCCAGCCAAAGGAGTATGCGAAGATGTTTGCTCATGTGTTTTGCTTGTTTCCCCAGCATGCCCTATTTCCCGGCGCTGTCATTGAGCCTTTGCAGAAAAGAATTAAGCTTTTGCGTCACCACTGAAAGCCGTACTCCTGAAAACACTTATTTGCTGCAATAAGGCATAGGAAACCACAATCGAGCGTAGAACCTGGTCATTGCTCATCACCACAAGATTGCACTTTTCCAGCAGCTTATCATACTCGATATCAATGCCCGCCAACCGTCATGTCGCTTTGCTCATCGAGACTTCGCGCGCCTATGGTCGTGGGCTGCTGCAGGGTATCTCCCGCTTCATCCGTGAGCACCAGCATTGGACTGTCCGCCTGCAGGACCGCGGCCTGAACGATCCCCTGCCTGAGTGGCTGCATCGCTGGCCGGTGAATGGCGTGCTGGCCCGCGTGGAAACCAGGCAACTTGAAGATCAATTACTTCGTCTGAAGAAGCCCGTCCTCAATCTCTGCGGCAGTTGGACCGGCTCACGCCTACCCGTACTGGATACGGACGATGAAGCCGTCGCCAAACTGGCTTTCGACCACTTACGCGAGCGCGGCTTTCGCGAACTCGCCTGGTGCGGCTTCGGTGCCACTGGCTGGTCGGAGGTACGGGAGAAATACTTCGCCAAACTGTGCGCGGAAGCTGCCCTTCCCTGCCACATCTATCATCCGCCGCGCAAACCGCTCCAGGCACTGACGCTGGAAGTCGAGCGCCACGGCATGCGGCACGAGGCCCACCTCGCGCAATGGCTCAAAGCCTTGCCCAAGCCCGTGGGCGTGCTTGCCGCCAATGACCTGCGCGGCCAACAGATCATCGACCTCTGCGCCGAACTGAAGCTCACCGTGCCCGATGAAGTCGCCGTCTTGGGAGTCGATAATGATGAACTGCTTTGCGAACTCACAGCCCCACCGCTCAGCAGTGTCGTGCCGGATTGCGAAAGGATCGGCTATGAAGCCGCCAGCCGTCTGGACCGCTTGATGTCCGGCGAAAAGCGCACCGCCGGGTCACTTATCATCCCTCCGGCCGGTGTCGCCACCCGCCGTTCCACGGACGTGCTCGCCTTGGATGACCGCCACGTGGCTTCGGCGTTACGCTTCATCCGCGAACACGCCTGTGAGGGCATTGGCGTGGATGCCGTGCTGAAATGTGTTCCCCTCTCGCGCAGTTCCTTGGAAAGACGCTTCTTGAAACACTTGGGTCGTGCCCCCAAGGCGGAGATTCTCCGGGTGCAACTGGAGCGCGCCCGCCAGTTGCTTGTTGAAACCGACTGGACCCTGAGCGACGTAGCTGAGCGCAGCGGCTTCCGCCACACGGAGCATTTTTGCACCCTCTTCAAAAGCAAAACCGGCCAGACACCTGGCCGGTTTCGCAAATCCAATCAGAGGCGTTAAGCCACTCAGTGGTGCAAGTCCTCTTCCTTGGGCTCCGGCAGCCACTTTGTCAGGATGGCCCCCACCAAGGCATAGCCACCCGCCACCAGCGCTGCCATCATCGCGATCTTGGTCGGATCCGGCGGTTTCGCCGCCGACAACGTCAGCGTAAGCCACGCCGCCGCCGTGCCGATCACGCGGCCGCCGATGTTCGCCGCAAAACTCTCACCTGTGCCGCGCAGATGCACCGGAAACACCAGTGGGATATAATTGCCCCAGAAACTGAACTGCCCCACGACCAGCAAACCGGCGATAAAGATGCCGATCTTGATATGGAGCAGTGACCCTTCCGTGTTCAGGCTCCCCGCCACCCACCAGAACAGCAGCGGCACGAAGATCAGGGAAGGTATCTGGAACAGGCGGAATAGATTGCGCTTGCTGGCGATCTTAAGGACCAACAGGGCCAGCAAGAAACGGCCGACCAGACCGCCAATCTCCTGCCAGAGCGTCACCCCAGCCACCATTTTATCGGTGGCGTTGCCCGCCACTTGGCGCAACATCGGCTCCGGCGGCACCGGCTGGCCGGCTGCTTTGGCCTCCGCCACCGCCGCTTCCCGCGCCGCCTTGGCCACCGAGATCACTTCCACATGCCCCTTGGTCGGCGCTCCCAAAATCTGCGGCAACTGCTGGATGGCCCCGAAGGCGATCCCGTAACTCGCCGCGAACACCAGCGTCGTCACGATGGTAGTCTGGCGCAGCTCCGGGCTGAAAAGTTCCCGGATGCTGGGCCGTCTGAGCGTGCCTTGCGCCTTCTTCGCCGCCCAAGCCGGCGATTCCGGCAGGAACGGCCGGATCAAGATCAACGGCAGCGCCGGGATGACACCGGAGATGAGCGTATAACGCCAGGCCTCATGTCCGCCATGGATGGCCGGCAGGTCTAGTGCGATCTTGGCTGCCAAAATATTCGCCCCCGCCACCAGCAGACCGCCCGCCGAAGAAAAAGCCTGCGTATACCCCAATACCTTCTCACGCTGCACCGGATTCGGGAACAACTCCGCCAGCCACGCCACCGCCGCTACAAATTCTACACAAACACCGATGAACACCAGACACCGACAGATGAGCAACTGCTCCAGCGTCGTCGCAAAACCCGCCGCAAACGCTGAGAAGGCGTAGAGCAAAATACTGAAAGTGAGCACCCTCCGACGGCCAAAGATGTCCGTAAGATAACCACCCAAGAGCCCGAACACGCCACCTGCTATGGCCGGCACAAAAAACAGCGTCCTCGCCCACTTCACATACATCTCACCACCGGGGGCCCAAGCTGCCCGGGCTGTGCTTGCATCTATCCCGCTGGCGATCATTTGCTCGATCAACGGGGCGCTCAGCGCCGCCATCGCCGGTTTGATGATAAGGGGCAGCATCAGCAGCTCGTAGATGTCGAAGGCAAAACCGATGGCGGCAATGATGCATACCAGCCACTGGGTCGTGGACAGCTTCAATCCGGGTACCGAGGAGTTCATGGGGGAGTATCAGAACGAACAGTCCAAATTCACGCAAGTCAAAATAATACGGATACGTATTATTCCTCCTCCAGCCCGATCACCCAAAAATCTCAAACCCCAGCAGTCCAACGATGAGACACAGCAATGGAAAGTCCGTTCCGTCGTGCGGCAAGCAGGCTGCATCCTCGACAATAGATAAAGTCTTGGCCGCAATTGCCATTGGCCTGTTGTCATAAGGATTGAAATGCTCAATGTATTCTTCCTCGGGAAAAATGCAGAGTTGGAAAGCAAGCGGTTCGGAAAGAAAATCCACAAACTTATCGATCTCTCTATCTCCGTCAGTCATAAGCATGCTGGGATAGACTGAAACCCAATCCTGATTGCCGAAGGAAAACCTAATCTTAGGTTGCCCACTCCATCCCAAGATAACTTGTATTGGATAGGCAACATGATTGATCTTTATCTCACCTTTCCTGCCTTTACCCGCGAACAAGGCCTCAAAACCATCAACCTTAACCCTGCCCTTCCACTCCTTGTCATAACGAAACGGCCATCCTTCATACTCGTAGATCAACTTGTCATCTCTGACAGGTAAATCCCCTGCCGAATTCTTGCGCCACAGGACTACTTCGCATAGCAGATCCTTCGGAAAAAACACAGATCCTGATACAACCTTACAGGAATGCCTGCCAACGCAGATACCCGCCAGCATTTTCCATTTAAGCACCATAACTTAGGATGATCAGGTTTCTATATAGGCGTGTGCTCATTCGCCTCTAGCACTTCACCTCTTTTTCTTCGGCTCCGGATACTTCACCTGATACAGCCGCTCCAGCACTTCCCCACGCATCTTCCCCTTCAACCGGCCCGCCTTCTTGATATCGATGCCTTCCGCCTCGGCGATGGCTATCCATCGGTCCAAGGTCACTTCATCGATCTTCTCGCGAGGATTCACTTCATGCCCCGGCGCAGCCTCGGAATACTGCCCGAATATCTGCTTTTGCTTCACCAAGGTGGTGATCGAAGGATCGACCAAACCATGGAACGCACCCCGGTTGCCGAACCACTGGGCGGCCCGGAACAGATCCGAACCCGGTCGCACATCGGTAAGATAGATGGTCGCCAGCCGGTCTTTGTGCAAGCGATCCTGCAAGACCGGCACGGAAACTTGCTGTACGACGGAACCTTGCAAGATGGCGAGTGACGCCGCATGACCGGCAGCCTGCCCCAGCACCATCCAGGTCGGCTCCATACGCAAACACGAGTAGCCCACATGACTGGCCGAGAGCGCCACCGGCACCAGCAAGTTCCCCACATCTTTCGGCACGATCACGCCGTAAGGCACCTGGAACGGAGGGATGCTCTTGTAGAATTCACCCGTGTGTTTCCCATCAAAGCGTGTCCCCTCCCGGCCCGTGCCATGGCAGTTCAGCGAGTAATCCCCCATCGCGATGGCGTCCGTGAACAGTTTGGCGCGCACATCGTTCGTGGCCTTGGTCGTATCATTCTCGGTATAGACATACTGACCGATCATCCGGCGGGCTTCCCGGATGTAGAGCTGGGGCGGCACATAACCGCTGTCCACGAACTCATCCCTGCAGAAACCCCATTCCCGCGCCGGTCCTTGGATATTCTCCGGCACCGCCGAATCATTCTGGATGAAATACAGCAGGCCTACATTGTAGTAAAAATGCTGGTCAAAGATGCGTTGCCGCGTGACCGGGAAACCGTCCGGATAACCGTCATTGATATCCGGCATGCTCAGGCGCACGGGAGCATGTGGCGTGTCATTCACATCCGCCTTGTCATTCGGCAGCAACGGCAGATGGGTGCGATAGATGCCATCATGACCACCGGAGAACACCTTCTTGACCTTGCCGGAAGCAAAGACATCGAGCACCCCCACAAAGTCTTCCCGCTTATATCCGGGCGGTGCTTGCGGCATGATGCGGTTATCCGGATTGGCCGTCATGCTTAGGCGGAAATTGTAACCCTGCACCTGCCGGTCACCCCCCTTGGGGACGCTAGCGGCGAGGCTTTCTCCATAGGCATCCGGACCTTCACGCCCCACGGTATAGCTCACGCCCGATTTGGCCATCAGGTCGCCTTCATACGAAGCATCGATGAAAACTTTGGCCCGCACCGTTATCACGCTGCCATTGGCTGATACAAATTGCACGGTGCGGATCAAGGGCTGCTCCGCTGTGCCCCCTACTTCCACCTGACCGAGTTGGTATTTGCGGAGGAGTCTTACCCGTGGGGCTTCATTCAACATGTCGGACAGAACCCGCAGGTTCACCATCGGCTCGCCATGCAAGCCGCGAAAGGAGGCTTCGTGTTGGGGTGATCCCACGCCATGACCGGCGATGTAATACCGCTCCACCCGCATGCAAAATTCCTGATAGGCGCCCGAGATGGATTCCAAGGTGCGGGCATCCGTCCAGGAGAGGCCGCTCGCCAACAACCCACCGATGCGGTCGGTCGGCTCCACAAGCATGACCGAATATCCATTCTTGGCCGCGGCGACGGCTGCCGCGATACCCGCTGGCGTGGAGCCATAGACCGCCACATCCATCCGCGCCTCCTGCGCTGGCAAGGATGAGACCAGTCCACACACCAGCATAAGCCAGCAAACCAATCGCCGTGGGAAAAAATGAGTCATAACGCAGACATAATCTGCCACCCACGGGACACAAAGCAAACTTTCAAGTCGGACTATGCCATTCATGCTATCACCTTTCGGATTCTTAGAGCCTGTTTAAAAAAGGGCTTGGTGCTGGCTGCGCCGGACAAACGGGTTGAGGCTAGGCGCGGCGAGGGAGCATATTGATGAACAAATCTGCGACTGAGCCGCAACAACG
>CAZRGY010000260.1:0-6471 GCA_964599715.1 uncultured Verrucomicrobiota bacterium
TGGTGGCAGCGGCCTGTGGGATGAGGAGGACGGCTTTTACTACGACCGTATCCACACGGATCACTCAGTCATCCCGCTGAAGACGCGGTCGCTTGTCGGCTTGCTACCGTTGATCGCGGTAGAAATCTTAGAGGAGGAGAAGATCCGCCAACTGCCCGGCTTCTACAAACGCTTCACCTGGTTCATGGAGAACCGCAAGGACCTGGCGCGCCACATCAGTTCTTGTGAGTACGGGGAAAAGCTGCGTCTGCTGGCCATCCCTTCGCGGGACCAGTTGGAGCGGGTGATGCGTTACCTGCTGGATGAGACAGAGTTCCTTTCCGATCGCGGCATTCGTTCCCTGTCCAAGTTCCACATGGATTCGCCCTTCATCCTCGAGGTGAATGGCGACAAGTATCGCGTGGATTATCTGCCGGGCGAATCGAACTCATGGCTCTTCGGCGGCAACTCGAACTGGCGCGGCCCGATCTGGTTTCCGGTGAACTATCTCATCACGGAAGCGCTGGAGCGGTACTACCATTTCTACGGCAACGACCTTTTGGTCGAGTGCCCCGTCGGATCTGGTCAGCGCATGAATCTCCAACAGGTGGCCGATGAGATCGACCGCCGTTTAGCCTCCATCTTCTTACGCGACAAGGATGGGGAGCGGCCCTGCCATAACGGACATCCGTATTTCAACAGCGACCCGCACTGGAAAGACCTCGTGCTTTTCCACGAGTATTTCCACGGAGATTCCGGCCAAGGCCTGGGTGCCAGCCATCAGACTGGGTGGACGGCCTTGTGCATCCGCCACATCGAGGACTTCGCGCGGGACCGGCTGAAGAAGTGGCCGGAGAAATAGCGTTAACTTTCCGGCAGTTCGATCACTCCAGCCTGCAAGGCTTCGATCACGGTGGTGCCTTGGCCATATAAGCTCAGAGATCCGCCGGCTTTGAGCAGGTAGTCGCACGAGTCGTTCTCATGCGTCACCCAGAAAATTCCGGATTGCACCCTCAGCATCTGGTCGCAACGGTCGGCTGGCATGGTATGAAGCTCCCCTTTTTCCAGGCGGATGGTGAGGCCTTTTTTGCAGGCCGTATAGCGCGGGGTCCCGGTATGCGAGATAAGACTATTCCCCATGCGCAGGAGCCGGGTGAGGCTCCGGCTGAGTTCACCGAACAGATTGATGCCACTGCTTTTCATACGCATGCAAGTTTAGGCAAACCGCCCCACCTGCACAGATGCACCCAATGTGATATGCAGCCAGTACAGTTGTGTGGATTGAAAACTGTACTGGTCTAATTTTATTAAAAGTGTAACTGTTCTGGTCTGTGAAACCCGCTAAACTGGCACAGCTATGAAGCTCATCGCCACCGCTCCGGACAGTGGGGAGACCCTCTACGAGCAGATCTCGCAACACATCAGCCGGCTCATCGATCAAGGCACGTTGCGGCCCGGTGAGCGCGTCCCTTCGGTGCGGCGCTTGAGCCAGCAGCAAAACGTCAGTATCGCGACGGTCATGCAGGCGTATCGGCTGTTGGAGAGCCGGGGTCTGCTTGAGGCGCGGCCGCAATCGGGTTACTTCGTGCGTTTGCGGCATTGGCGTCCACCGGCAGAACCGGAAATCTCCAAACCCCGGCCCGTGCCTGCTACCATCAAGACGGGCGCTCTGATGATGCGGGTGATGGAGGCGATCCGTGATCCCTCCTTGGTGCGTTTCGGTGCTGCCTTGCCCAGTCCCGAACTCCTGCCTACGGAGAAGCTGAACCGTACTTTAGCGGCCGCTTCGCGACGTAATCCGGAACTCAGCAACAGCTTTGATCCGCCGCCGGGCAATACGGCTTTGCGCAATCAGATCGCCCGGCGGGCGATCGATACGGGTTGCGAATTGTCACCAGATGACATCATGACCACTTTCGGCGGGCAGGAGGCGCTGCATGTATGTTTGCGAGCCGTGGCGAAGCCGGGGGACACCATCGCGATCGAATCGCCCACCTACTTCGGTATCTTGCAAGTGATTGAATCGCTCGGCATGAAGGCGCTAGAGATCCCGACGCATCCGCGCGATGGCGTGAGTCTTGAAGCACTGGCCTACGCGCTCGAACAGCAACCCGTTAAGGCGTGCCTTTTCGTGCTGAACTACAACAACCCGTTGGGCAGTTGCATGCCGGATGAGAACAAGCGCCAGTTGGTGGAGATGCTTGCCGCGAAGGAGATTCCGCTCATCGAGGATGACATCTACGGTGACCTTTCTCACGCACAGGAGCGTCCGCGCACGGCGAAGTCTTACGATCAAAAAGGGCTGGTGCTGCTTTGTGATTCGTTTTCTAAGACGCTGGCCCCGGGTTATCGCGTCGGCTGGACGGCACCGGGCCGATTCAAAGAGCAGGTGGCCTATTACAAACTCGTCAGCACGGTGGCCACGGCGTCGTTGCCGCAGATGGCCATCGCTGACTTTCTGGCGAACGGTGGTTACGGTCATCATCTCCGCAAGGTGCGGCGCGAGTATGCGCACAAGGTGCAACTCTTCACGGAAGCCATCTGCAAATACTTCCCGGAGGAGACCAAGGTCACGCGACCGACAGGCGGGCATGTGCTCTGGCTCGAACTGCCCGCGCAAGTGAAAGCGGTGGAACTGTTTGAGCTGGCGCTGGGCGAGAAGATCAGCATCGCGCCCGGTCCGGTTTTCTCGGCGCGCCAGCGCTTTGACAACTTCATCCGCCTGAATTGCGCTAACCCTTGGACACCTGCACTCGAGAATGCGCTCCTTCGGCTAGGCCGTTTGGTGGGGCGGTTGCAGGAAGCCGGTTCGAAATAACCCGCGGAGCATTTTTCACAGCCCCTCGTCTAATGGGGTATGAAAAGGATTTCTTGGTTCGCTTGGTTGGTGCTGCTGGCGGTCAGTTTCCAGCAGGTGCAGGCCGCGGGTTTGATCGTGATCGGGCCGGAGAGTGATGCGCCCGTCCGCATCATGCCGCCGGAGCCTTCGCCGATTCCTCCACGCCCGAGACCGATGCCACCGATGCATCGCCCGCTGGAGATCCAAAACCAGAAAATAGATGTGGCCATCCGCGACCAGGTTTCCCGCACCGAGGTGGAGCAGATCATCTACAACCCGAACGGCCAACGTGTGGAGGGCACATTTCTCTTTCCGGTTCCCAAGGGCGCACAGATCGACAAATTCACCATGGATATCAACGGCAAACCCGCCGAGGCGGAATTGCTGAAGGCGGATAAGGCGCGCGCCATCTACGAGGAGATCGTGCGCAAGATGAAAGACCCGGCACTGCTCGAATACGCCGGGCGCGATCTCTTCAAGGTGCGCATTTTCCCGATCGAACCGAATGAACGGAAGCGCATCAACCTCAGCTATACCCAGTTGCTCAAGGAAGAGCAGGGGTTGGTGGAGTACGCCTTGCCTTTGAATCCTGATACCGGCAACGCCAAGACGCCCATCGCCATCAAGGTGCAGATTGATTCCCGCACGCCGCTGAAGACCATCTACTCGCCCACACATGCGGTGGATGTGAAGCGCGAAGGCGAGCGCCGCGCGATTCTCGGCTACGAGGCCAACGCCAGCGGCGAAGCACGGCAGTTCCAGGTCTTCTTCGCTAGACAAACAGAGGATATCGGTATCCAGTTGCTGACGCAGAAAGACGGCGATGAAGGGCATTTTCTCCTGCTGCTCTCACCCGGTCTGTGGGCGGATAAATCCAGGGTTGTGCCCAAGGATATCGTGTTCGTGGTGGATACCAGCGGCTCCATGGCGGGCAAAAAGATCGAGCAGGCGCGAAAGGCTCTGGCCTTTTGCGTGGAGAACCTGAATGACAAGGACCGCTTCGAGATCATCCGCTTTTCCACGGAGAGCGAACCGTTGTTCAACGGCTTGCGCGAGGTGGATAAGACCAACCGAGGCAAGGCACAGACCTTTGTGGAATCGTTGAAACCCATTGGCGGTACCGCGATCCATTCCGCCTTGCAGACGGCACTGAAATTGCGTCCTGAGAATGGCGACCGGCCCTTCATGGTCATCTTTCTGACCGATGGCATGCCGACGGTCGGTGAGACGAAGGAGGACCGCATCGTAGAACTCGTGAGCCCCGAGACGGCCCGCAAGACCCGCATCTTTTGCTTCGGCATCGGCCACGATGTGAACACGCATCTGCTGGACCGCATCACGGAACAGACACGCGCTGTGAGTACCTACGTGCTGCCGGATGAGGACTTGGAACTGAAGCTCTCGGGCTTCTTCACCCGCATCAAGGAGCCCGTGCTCGCGAATCCCGAAATCACCGTGAAAGGCGGTGTGACCGTGCAGCAACTGTATCCGAATCCGTTGCCTGATATCTTCAACGGCGATCAATTGGTCATCGCCGGTAAGTTCAATGGGCAGGGCGCAGTGGCGATCGAGCTCAAGGGACTTTATGGCGCGGAGAAGAAAACCATCGTGCACGAAGTGTCCTTCCCCAAGAGCAGCAGTGAGCATGACTTCATTCCGCGTCTGTGGGCGATGCGCCGTGTCGGCTGGCTGATGGATGAGATTCGTCTGCGCGGCGAGAATAGTGAGCTCAAGGACGAGGTCACCGACCTTGCCCGGCGCTACGGCATCGTCACGCCCTATACGGCCTACTTGATTTTGGAGGATGAGAAACAACGCGGAGTGCCAGTTACGGCGCAAACGCAAAACAGTTTCCGTCTGGACGTCGGTGCTCAGGCCGTGGCGAAAGATGCCTGGGCACGCAGCAAGGCTGAGAGCTCTGGCTCGTATGCGGTTTCGGGTGCGCGCATGAACCGGGCCTTGCGCTCGCAATCCGTCGTCGGTGAGGCGCTCGATCAAAACCGTCTCGAAGCCCCGGTAGCTTTGGCCTCCTCGCCGGCATCTGCGACCATGCTGCCTCCGTCTCCCGGGCGTGGTGGCTATGGTGGTGGTGTGGCTACAACTCCTTCTGTTTCCCGACCTGTTCCTCATACTCCCTCCGCTGACTACACCCAGCAGAACCGCTATGCCGGTGGCCGTGCCTTCTATCAGAATGGCCCGGTGTGGACGGATTCCCTCGTGCAGCAGCAATCGGCAAAGTCGCGGCGCGTCCAGCTTCAGTTCGCCTCACCCGAATACTTCGCGCTGCTGCAGAAGCACCCGGAAGTGAAGCCCTGGCTCGCGCTCGGCAACCGCGTGCAGTTCGTGCTCGCAGACACCATCTACGAAGTCACCGAGTGATCGGTCGTTCTTAATAGATCAAAAATTCCTTACGCCGTTTCATGAACTCCTTCACATCGGTTTGCCATGATTTGCGGATCTCTTTTGCGGACTTCCCATCGCGGATCATCTGGATGGTCGCGGGATGTCCCAGCAGCCGGTTGAACTTGTCCAGATTGTAATCCTGCGGATACATCCGGTGCAGCGTGGCGGCGATCGTGATACCGATGTCCACCACGTCGCACTTGTCGCGATCCGTCAGGATGATGTTCACGCCGCGGCACTCCTTGTCTTTGTAAACGCTCGCATTCGGCGTGTAGCGGATCGGCACGAAGCGCACATGCTCCAATCCCGCCGCGTTCAACTCCGCTGCTAGCTTCAGGTCATCGATGTAAGGCGCGCCGACAACTTCAAATGGCGTGTCCGTTCCACGCCCCACGGACACCGCTGAAAATTCCAACAGACCCACTCCGGGATACAGCGTTGCCTGCGTCAGGCTACGCATGTTCGGTGAAGGATTTTTCCATGGGAGCCCCGTTGCATCGAACCACATGTCGCGCTTCCAGCCCTCCGCGGCGATCACCGTCAGGTCTGCCCCGAACTTCTTTTCCGCGTTGTACATCTTCGCCAGCTCACCGATGGTCATCCCGTGCCGCACCGGCACCTGATGATACGCCACGAAGCTCGTCTTGTCCGTCAGCACCGGCCCGTCGATGCCCATGCCCGTGATCGGATTCACGCGGTCCAACACGAAGAATTTGATCTTCGCTTTCGCTGCGGCCTCCATGCAATTCCCCATCGTGGACGGATACGTGTAGAAGCGGCACCCGATGTCTTGGATGTCGAACACCAGTGCATCCAGATCCTTCAGATGCTCCGGCTTCGGCACGCGCGTCTCACCGTAGAGGCTATACACCGGCAGTCCCGTCTTCTCGTCCTTGCTGTCCGGCACCTTCTCATCCAGCAGGCCGCGGATGCCATGCTCCGGGCCGAAGAGCGCCTTGAGCTGCACGCCCTCTGCTTCGAAGAGCATATCGATGATCGAATTCCGCTCACGATCCTGCCCGGTGTGATTCGTGATGAGCCCGAGCCGCAGCCCCTTCAACCGCGCGAACTTCTCGCGCTTCAACACATCGATGCCGTTCAACACCGCGCCCTCGCGATCTGCCGCCGCGTATTCCAACGGCTCAAGGGCAGATGTCTTGTCCGCGCGTGCGGGCAGGGCGCCCGGCACATCTTCGAAATCAAAACCGTTCACCGCCTCCGCTGCCAAAGTGCCCAGCACCTTGCGCAGG
>CAZRGY010000261.1:0-6421 GCA_964599715.1 uncultured Verrucomicrobiota bacterium
TTTTGGTACAGCACACGCCGTTCTGAGATAGTATATTTTTCTGGGAGCGAGTCTGACTTTGATTCTGTGGATTACAGCATCCGAATTAAGGAACTTGGGGCTAGGATCTGTACAGAGGTCTTCGAAGGAAAAAGTGGGCACCCACAGACAGAGACTCCGTCAAGATTTTCTGCTCACCCATAGCTTGCCCACTCTACAGGAGGCAAGGTCACACCTACGGCAAACATGGATCTCAAAGGCTGAAACAGCCAGCAACCGTCTGAAACCTCGAGCACCAAAATACTACTCGGCGAAAAATCAGGTTTTGGAAACTTACGTAAGTGCTTGGGAGAGAGTGGTGCACCTGTCAGGAGTCGAACCTGAAACCTTCTGATCCGTAGTCAGATGCTCTATCCAATTGAGCTACAAGTGCAACCAACGGGACCGAAACGCTACAAAACCACCCCCGGGCGTGCAAGCGATTATTTGAAGATTTTTTAGACTGCGTTTTACCCTCATTTCGCTGCTAAACAGCCGCTTTTCCGGCCAGCAAAGGCGGCAGAGGACAATCCAGCCCATCCGCAACCGCCCGTAGCAATTCGGCTTCCCGGGGCTCGATGACCCCATCGCTCCCCACAGCATGGGCACAGGCGTCCAATGCCTGCTTCTTGATCATAGGCGAGGAAGTGGCTAAGCGGTCCAGTGCGGTATCGATTTGGGGCAGGTTCGCTTTTTCCAGTGGTTGCAAGGTCAACCCGGCGGCTTCACCGCCCAGTCGGGCAACCCCAGCTTGGAACGCTTTTTTCCGTTTCTCCTCGGTGTCATGACCCACATTCACCAAGCCCGACAAGAGCACTTCACAATCCCCCAGTAGCGGCTTAAGTGCGTAGTATTGGGTGGCTGTCCTCTTGGTTTTTCGGTAGTGTGGCCACAGGTGCCGCTTCAGCATGCGCTGCAAGGCGTATTCAAACAGATCGATCTGCTGGTCGGCCGCGATCAACAATTCAACATTGCCGATGAAGGTCTCGAACTGACCTTGCGAAAGATGGCGCAAGGCCGGTATGGCCATCTCGATCAACGGCAGCCTTGCTTCATCCTTCACCGTCTCAAACGACGCCCGCAGTTTGTTCAATTCCGCGAACACTCCTGCATCCGCCTTGGCTTGCAGCGCGGCGACCTGTTTCGCCCGGCAATCCGCCTCCGGGCTCAGGAGCAAACCATACACGAGTGCCCGCGCGCCATAACTGTCATGCGCCGCCGCCCGCAGCGGCTCCGGCATTTCCGCCAGTAACATCAGCGCCCAGGCAAAATTCTGCGGCTGGACGGTACCCACCTGCTTCACCACATCCTGCACCGGCAGGACCGGCGGAAAAGGCATCGGCGGAGGCTTGGGCCGGGAGGACTTGTACCCCTCATCAGCCACTTGCCGCCCTCGCTGTGATGCCGAGGCAAACTCGATTCGCGGAAACTTTCCATCAAAGCTCGGATCGATCGCCTTGATGCGTTGCTCAAGAGGCGGATGCGTGGCTGTCATGTTGGTGAAACCCTGGGTCAGCGCATTGCCAAAGAACATATGACTCGCCTCTTCCGCCTCCGGGGAAGTCACCAATGAGCCGCGCCTGCCCAAGCCGCCGATCTTTTTCAAAGCATTGGAGATACCCAAAGGATTTCGCGTGAATTGCACCGCCGATGCATCCGCCAAGAACTCCCGTTGGCGCGAGATGGCCGCCTTGATCAGTCGTCCAAAGAAGATACCGATATAGCCCACGGCAAACAGTACGAGCCCGATGAACGGCAGCGGATTGCCCCCCTTCTCCCGCGCCCCCAGATAGTAGCGCCGCCGATATCCGGATTGCAGCAAGATGCGCCCGATCATCGCGATGCACAGGATGCCGAACAGCACGCCCATGAGCCGTATATTCAGCTTCATGTCTCCGTTCAGGATGTGGCTGAACTCATGCGCGATCACTCCCTGCAACTCGTCGCGATTCAGTAACTGGATACAACCACGCGTCACCCCTACCGCCGCATCGCTCACCGAATTGCCTGCGGCAAAAGCATTTATGCTTTCCTCCTCATCCATCACGTAAATCTCCGGCACCGGAATGCCCGAGGCGATGGACATCTCTTCCACGACATTGACCAGCTTGCGTTCGTCCGGGTCACGGGTATTGGGGTCCACCAACCGGCCACCCAAAGATCGTGCTACCGCGCCACCGCCAGAACTGAGTTGGGACACCTTGAACAGACTGCCGAGCAGCACCGCAGCCGTCGTGCCACCGGCCACCCAGATAAACAAGGTCGGTTGCCAGAGACTGCGCACCTCTTCTGCCCGGGCATCTCCCTGTCCGGCCTTGGCCAGCGCGATAGCCAGAATCAGATAGATGAGCGCGATCGTCCCCAAGACTGCGGCGATAAAATAAAGCACCAGCCAACTGGAACTGCGTCGCGCTTTTTCCTGTGCGGTAAAGAAATCCATAAACCGGGAGAAAACTATCAGAAGCCCAACCTCAGACCAGTCCAACCAACAAAGAATTTTGGAACGACCCGTTACTCCTTCTTCAGCAAGCCCGCCTTTTCGTACACATGCGCCAGCTCCAGCAGGATTTTTTCCAGCGCCTTGTCGTAAGCAACGCCCGGCATGCTGCTCTTCTTTTCGCGCAGTTTGTTGATGGCCAGCTCCAGTTCATCCCGCTTGGCTCTCAGCTCTGGCGACATCTTCTGTTCTTCCGGACTGCGGATCAGATGAAATTGATGCGCACGAAAGCCATCCAGCTCCGCATCATTACGCGCTTTCTTCGTGGCCCTCACCCCGCGGAACCAATCGGCCGGTGTACCCAGACCATCGCCATTATCATCCAGTAAGGAATGCTCGGTCGACAACCTTCCTTCAGTCTCGTAAAACTCCGCCACCTTGCGCGATGCCATCAGATATGCCTCCAGCAAGGACGTCTGCCCGTCCTTGTCCAGATCCGCCTCCACATCGGCGATGGCCCGAGAGAGATATTCTCCGAACCTCGCGTAGTTTACTTCGTAGCCACTCTTCGTCGCCGTGATGATCACCCGCCCGGATAGCGAGAGCTTCGGCAAGAACGGCGCACTCGCCGCCGAGGTATTGATCACCGCCAACGGACGATTGTAGGGCCTCAACCACTCTGCCAATTCATCCGCATCGAAATCCGGCCCCCTGAGATTGAACTTCGCCACCTTGCCATCGAACGTACCATGCCCCAACAACACCAGCCACATTTCCCCTGCTCCATGCTTGCTCTCGGCGGCCAGCTTTGTCTGAAAGTCTTCGCGGTCCTTGTTCTGGTCCGCATCCATCCCCACCGCCACAAATTTGGCTCCGGCCTTGTTCGCCGCCTCACGCCACCACCCCGCCCAAGTAGCGAACTTTCCACCATAGACATCCTCACCTGCCGCGCCTACCACCACAAACACGGTCGGTTGATCTGTGCCATTCGCCTGCGTGGAACAGGTGCCCAGCGCCCACAAACATCCGCCCAATATGATGGCTGCAAGTTTTCTCATGCCAGTCCTGCTCTCCGTCGCAATCCCCACTCCGCCAGGAAACAAGTCAGCGCCAACAGGAAGACCCACGAGGTATGCCAGAGCGGCTGCGCCGTGGTCTCCATCACCGGCGCACGGCGTGTCGGCAATTTCGCAGCGAAGGCCGCTATCCGGTCCTCATCGATCACCTCGCCACCGGTCTGGCGGGCGATCTTTTCCATCAGTTCACGATTCGGTTTCAGTGAGGCGAATTCTTCGGCGGCGAAATCACTCGCCCACGCCGTCACTGCCGTTCCCGCCGTGACTCCGTTCGCATCCGTGGCAATCGCCGTGGCCATATAACCGCCCGCCTCACGCGGGATGAATACCGTCTCATACAATCCCGGCTCGCTCAGCGAGGGTTCAGCCGTCAATTTAATCTCCGGCAAGGCAGTCGTGTTCGTGGATGTGGGTAAGGGCAATGATTTGATGTTCACAACTACCGTGGCGTTGTCCAACGGTTTGAAGACCAAATCACGGGCCCGCACTTTCAAGCGCACCGCACCATGGCCTTCTTGGCGGGCGGGTTCGGCCCGGATCTCCACACGCTCCGGCACATCGGCCACCAGCCAGCGCAAAGTCTGCCGCCATGACTTCTGCAAATCCTCCATCATGTGCTCATCATTGAAACCCCAGCGCCACAAGTCACCGACGGTGAGAGCCGCTGTCCGGCCAAAACCAAATTTTTGCACCACCAAGGCCGGATAACTCTGGCCACCATCATCTTTCACCGTCGCCAGCACATTCGCTCCCGGTTTCACCGAACGCGTATGGTTCATCACCTGCAAGGATGGCATCGCCTCGTAGCGTTCTTTTTCATCGCCTTCATTGGCGCGCAGGCGCACCCATGGTTGTAACCAGCCTTCCCGTGTCAGAGCGAGTTTCAGGTTGCTTGCCTGGCTGACCTCGGCGAGACCATCCAGATACACCGGCAACATGGACCCAATGGGTGTATGCTCATACTTGCCCTGATTGAAAGATTCCTGCCCGCCCAGCATCAAGAAGCCACCACCGCGATCACCGACGAATCGTTGCACGATACTCATCTGGTCCTGGGTAAAAAAATCGGACTCAAGATCATCCAGGATCACCGCATGATAGCGGTATAGTTCCTCCGCTGTTTTCGGGAACCCGTCGCGCAATTCAGCCTCATCCTTGGTGTTCAAACGCACCAGCACCGGCTGGTCATAGCGTTCCGTCTCCTCGGTCTTGCGATCAAAACCGCGGAAGAGCGGATTGCTCGTCTCGCCGTAGCGAGTCTTGAACTGGAATTTCGGCTCCCGTTTCGCCACTCGCAGCAAGCCGACCATCTCCAACTGGTGATCATCCCATACCGAGCGGTTCAGGAACTTGAATTCCCAATTCGGCCGGCCGGACACGTAAAGAATGCGATACGGACCCTCCCCGCGATTCACCGCCACAAGTTGCTGGTTGTTCAACAAAGTTGCCTCGCTCAATTGTGAATCCCCCTTAGCCGCCACCGTGATCCAGTAAAATGTGCTCCCGGGAGAGATCGGGCGCTCCAAGAAACGGAACACCAACGGTTTCATCTCGTCCTTTACAGTCTGCGTCTGCTCTTTGCTGCGTGAAACTGCTGATTCGTTGGTGGTCGTGAGCATGACCGTGTTTGTCCCTCCCGGACTGACCTCCACCGCCCGGGCCACAATGTTCTCACCGGCATACCCGTGCACACTAACTTCCAGTTGAATCGTCACCGGTGCATCCTCAAACGAAGTCTGGCTCACGGAAATCTTGCGGATGGCCAGATCGCGTCCAGGCTCCCCCTTCCCCATGATCACCGGATAAACGGGCGGCAATCCGCTGAAATCCATCGTGTCATCCACATCCGTCGCGTTGCCATCCGTCAACAACATCAGTCCGGCGACCGGTTGTCCCCGATAGCGCTCGCCCAAGGTCCGCACGGCAAAGCCCAAGGAAGAAGCATCACCCTTGAAATCCAAGGCACCGAAATCACTCACCGCCTGCAAGCGTGAATCGATGAGGAAAGGACGGACTTTGAAGTTTTCATTCAGGTCACCGAGCCAGCCTTTCTCCGCATCCGCCAGCATCGTTTGCAGCCGTTCGCCCCGAGTTTTGGCGGCATCACGATCGCGGATCTGCATTCCCTGGCTATTATCCGCCACCACCAGCAATTGGTTCGCCCCTGGCACGGCGCGTTCACCCGACCACATCGGTTCCAGCAAACAGAGGGCGAGCAAGAGGAAGCCGAGCAACTTCAGGCTGATGCAGGCAAAACGCCGACCACCTTGCAAACGGGTTTGCCGATAGCCCCACGCCAGCAACAGCCCGGCAACGAACAAAAAACCGGCCGCCCACGGCAGCCAGTTCTTCGCCGACAAAAATATCGCCGCCCAAAACATCAATCGTCCCCGCCCAGTTTCTCGTAATACCGGCGCACCAACTCGCTGAAGCGGCCCGGCACCGGATCACGGTCGATGGGCACCAGTGCATCCGTCGACTCCCGCTTGGCGATCTCCTGCTGGAGCCGCGCCCGTATCTCCGCCATGGGTTTGGAAATCTCCGCCTGCACCAGATCCCATTGCGGCTCCTTGCTATGCCGTTTGTAATCCACCCGCACCTCGCGCGCACGGTCCCGCACCCGGGCGACTTCGGCCCGCAGTTCGGGCGAATCGATCGACTCCTCGACCTCACGCAAGCTGTCACTCCATTGGGTGAACCGCTCACCCGTCAAGGGACCGCCCTGCCAACCGCCCTCGCGGTTGTTGAAGAAATTGTTCAGGCCACCGCCCTCGGCACCACCTCGCCCACCACCACTCTGGCCACCGGCCATCTGACGCTCGCCGCCCTGTCCGCGTCCTTCACCCTGTCCTTCACCCTGTCCTTCACCCTGTCCTTCACCCTGTCCTTC
>CAZRGY010000262.1:0-6420 GCA_964599715.1 uncultured Verrucomicrobiota bacterium
GCCAAGCGCCAACATTGATCAGGAGCATGATGGCGGCAAACAGCAGCATGGAAAACAGGCCGATCAGGCGATCCGCCAGCACCGTGGTGACCGCTTCCGTCTTCTGGTGATGTGTCTCCCGGGCGGCGTAGTAAGCCTTGAAGAGGTCACCCCCGGTGGAACCGAGCAGGAAGGAATTGAAGAAATGCGCCACCAGCGAAATCTCCAGAGTGCGCCCATACGGCAGGCGGATATCTTGGGTGTGCAGCAGCCTTTGCCAGCGCAGGGCTCCGAGCAAAAGCGTGATGCCCATGAATACCAGCGAGAGGAGAAAGGCGGGGAGGGACACGACCCTCCCGGCCTCCCAGAGCTCCCGTGGGCCGTGTTGCCAGGCTTGTTGCCATTGCTCGGAACGGGTGAGAGTCTCCCAATTTCCGCCGCTACTGGTGATGGCTTGGCGACCCTCCTGCATGAAGATGCCGTGAAAAATCCACAGCATCAAAGCGGCACAGAGCAGCAATCGCCACCAAAGTTGACGCCACTTGCTGCGGTTGTTCAATGCTCCCCCCACACAGATTTCAAAAACGCAAACCCTGTCTTCACTTCTTCCGGGGTGACGGATGGATTCAGCTCCATCACCTTAATTTTGTCACCCGCAGCGTAGCCGGCCAGTCCTTTAAAGTCGATGCTGCCCATGCCTGGCGCCCGGTGATCTTGGTCCGGATACACCACATCATGGAGATGGAACCCGATCAGCCGGGAGGAAACCGTCTCCAGATGCGCCCGATGATTGATCAGGCCCAGATTCGCTTTGATCTGGGCATGGCCGATATCATGCCAGTAACCGACTGTTTCGGGCGGAAAACCGTTCAAAATCGCCGGATAATCGCCCTCCAACGGGATTTCCTCTACGGCTTCTCGGATCTCCAGGCCGAGCTGGAGATTCAGCTCGGCGGCTTTGACCGCCAATTCGCTCACCAGCTTGATGGCGCGGGTCTGGGGCGCGTCCTTGACCCGTTCCCGCTCCTGCATGAGGGCTTCCATGACTTCCGCATGCCGGGCTTTATTATCGGCGGAGATGGCTTCGGAGAGCATATCCGTCACATTACCCAAGGGGAGACGCCCAAAGTGCAGGACCACGGCCTTGGCCCCCACGCGGACGGCTGTTTCCAAGGTCTTGCGGGAATACTTCAGCGCATTGTCCCACTCCTGCCGCTTTTCGGCCGTGAATTTGTAGACATTCGGGTTGGGATGGTTGTAGCCGAGGGGCAGGGGGCAAAAGTTATGCAGGCTGGAAATCTTGATCTCGCCTGCATCCACGGCTTCAAAGATGCCCGGCAGGAGGCTGATGCGGATACCGTGGCTCAGCTCGGCATACTCGAAGCCCAGCTCGCGGATTTCCCGGAGCATGGCACGCCCGTCAGTGTGACGGTTCGAATTCCAGCAGGTGGACAGGGAGTACATAAAAAAGCCGGGGCTATGAATTTCACAGCACCCGGCTGGTGGAAAGCCTAAATCTCTTACAGATCGGCGTAGCGAGCGCTTAGCATCGCCGAGAAGCGCGCGACCTTCATCTTGCGACGACGGCGTTCGCTGGGCTTCTCATAGTGACGGTGATTGCGCACCTCTTTGAGCGTCCCTTCGCGATCGATCTTCTTTTTCAGACGGCGCAGTGCCTTTTCAACGGACTCGCCTTTTTTCAGCTTAATCTCAGTCAACTTAACTCACATCCTCTCTGGATAGGCCGCCCTATAAACTACAGCGGGCGTGCCAAAAAATTGGAGCCGAACTTTAGATTTCAGGGAGGGGGGTGTCAAACGGCAAAATAATTTCTTTGGGTTGTTTTGTTGTATGTTGTTTATGTGGAGGCGGTTAAGTTGGGTAAAATCTGTCTGATTAGGGGATTCGTTGCTGGCCGCCTATCGGCTTGCTTTGTCATGGCAGTCTGTAATTATTTCGGCATGGGGTTGCCGTCCGAACCACAAACGCTTACGCCGGAGCAGGTTGCTGAACTTAACAGCAAGCTGTCGGAGATGCGTCATGACATCAATAATTACCTCTCCATGGTGATTGCGGCGACGGAATTGGTGAAACGCAAGCCTGAATCGGCTGACCGTTTCTTGGAGATGATCGCCCTCCAGCCCCCCCGGATCTCGGCCGAAATGCAGGAGTTTTCGGCGGAATTCGAGAAAATGCTCAAGATTGAGCGGGAATAGAGTCTTCCGGCCTCCCGGTGGCCGCACTCACGCGGCGGCGAAACTCCTCCACAGACACCTCTTTCGGCTTGGCGCGGCAAGTCTGCTCAAAACCGGGGAAATTCCACAAATTCGGAAAATCGCGGCATTGCTGCGGTTTCACAGGTTGCACAATGCAATCTCCACCTTGGAGAAAGATACACTCCCCGTTCGGCTTATCCATGATGGAGAGCCCTTGCCGGTCGGTGCGCAGCCGGGTGTATTGCTGGATGAAGGCATGCTCCGCCAGTCCGAGGTGCGCCGCCATACGGCTGATCTCGGCATCCGTGATGCGCACCTGGCCCGGCCACTTGCAGCAGGCCGTGCAGCGCTGGCACTCGTAAAATACCGGCATGGGCGGCAGCGTAGGGGATTCTATTGGCGGAGCAAGAGCGCGCTTCCAGACTGAATATTCACCTTGCTGAATAACATCGAAGAGTGGACTTTTTCAAGCAAAGCAAAGGTGGTCGGATGAATTCAACCAAACGCCTAAGTCACTTCATCAAGCGCGCAGTTTGTCTGCTCGCGAGCGTGTGCTGGTTTGGCATCGCGATCGGCTTCGGTGTGGTCTTGGTTCAGTATCTCCTCAATGGCGCCGGTGTCCAGTTCTTTGGGTTCGTGATCTCATCTGCGAGCGTGCTCTTGGGAGTGGTGCATGTGACGGGATTTGCTTTTGCGATGCTGTTCAGCTTCGTGATTTCGGTCTGGCTGGCGGCGTGCGGGACAGCCCGTGAGATCGAACAGGCGGACGGAAAGCGAAGTGAGATACCATGAAGCGGGCGGGCATACTTTGCATTTTGCTCCTGACGGTTTTCACCGGCATCAAATGGCGGACTGCACATGTCAGAAACAGTCATGAGCAACGCTGTCTTTCCAACATGGAGATACTTTATTCGGCGGCGATTTCATTCTGTCTGGAACAGCAGAAGGGCCCGGATGAGGTGCTGAAGTTCGATGATGTTGCCATGTATGTCAGGCCGTTGGATAGAGTGTGCCCTGTTGGTGACATTCCATATGCTTCATTTTCTGTGTTGCAAGGGCCGGTCTGTCCCCATGGGCATCAGTTCTTGCCGGGCGAGAAAAGGCCGTTAACAGCCAGTGCCAATAATGCCAAACTGAGCGGGCTTTATATGGTATCTGGATTCACCAATCTGATCGTGCATGAGACGGCATCTCGCCGGGAGTGAATCCGGTGATGTATCGATTCGTTGCATTGTGATTGTAACCACTTCCCGTTTCCAGACGTCACCGATTCCAGACAGTGAACAAACAAATCATGAAGTTTATGAAACGAGTATTGTTGGCAGTATTGGGTGGCGGTGTCCTGTTCGCTTCTTCCGTGATGGCGCAGGAAGCACCGACGAAACCACGTGAAGAGGCGACCAAAGGAGCGAAACCGGAAGGTCTTCCCTCCCGTGAAGAGATACGCAAAGAGCTGGAAGCACTCCCGCCGGAGCAGCGTGAGGCACGCCTGAAAGAGATCCGCGAGAAGATGAGGAACAATCCCGAGATGCAAAAGCTGCGCGAGGAGATCATGGCGTTGCCGCCTGAACAACGCGAAGCACGGATGAAAGAGATCCGTGAGAAGTACGGCAAAGGTGGCGGTGCTCCTGAAGCCGGCAAACGTCGTGAGGAGATGAAAGAGCTCGCTCCGGAACAGCGCGAGGCGCGCATGAAAGAGATGCGTGAACGCGGTGGCAAGGGTGAGGGCACGGAGGAGTTCGCCAAGCGTCGCGAGGAATTCAAGAGCCTCTCGCCCGAAGAGCGTGAAGCCAAGATGAAAGAGATGCGCGAGCAGTTCGCCGCCAAGCGTGCGGAGTTGGAAAAGAAGCGCGCGGACGGCACCATTTCTCCAGAGGAAGACCGGATGCTGGAACGCATCGAAGCCATGGGCAAGCGTGGTGAGCAGGGCAAAGAAGGCGCCCCGCGCCGCCCGAAAGCTGAATAGATACTGCTGCTAAATTTCAAGGCCGCCCCTGTCGGGCGGCCTTTTTGTTGTTGTGCCACATGGCCTTCTGCCACAAGGATGAGGTAAGCACCGACGGGCTTTTCTTGAATCTCCGCCGTGTGTACCCGTCTGATTGACAGAGACACATGGGCGTCGGTTGTTTGACTTAGGCATCGCGTGGATCCCGTTGAACCCACTGATTCGGAATTGATAGCCGCTG
This sequence comes from uncultured Verrucomicrobiota bacterium, assembly GCA_964599715.1. Taxonomy (GTDB): domain Bacteria; phylum Verrucomicrobiota; class Verrucomicrobiia; order Limisphaerales; family JAEYXS01; genus JAEYXS01. The sequence goes on from CAZRGY010000262.1 coordinate 4,382, forward strand.
TATTGCGAGGCGATACGGCGTGCTTCGAGCAGTTGGTCACGAAGTATCAGCCGCGCGTCTTCGCCACTGCCCGCCGTTATGCCCGCCGTGATGATGAGGTGGAGGATATCGTCCAGGAGGTTTTCCTGAAGGCGTATCAGAAACTATCCAGCTTCCGCGCGGAAGCCCCCTTCGAGCACTGGCTTATGCGCCTCGCAGTCCGGACCTGCTATGATTTTCTACGGGAACACCAGCGCAACCGGGAGACGAGTTTCACCGAGATAACTGATGCAGAGGACGACTGGCTGGAACGGCATGCAGAGGACCCGGATGGCAGTGATGAAAAAGCCGTGGAGGCCAAGGAACTGGTGGACAAAGTCCTGGAGAAGATGTCCCCTGCCGGTCGGTTGGTCATCACCCTGTTGGAGATCGAGGATCGGTCGGTCAAAGAAATCGCGGAACTGACCGGGTGGTCGGTGCCGTTGGTCAAGGTCCGGGCTTTCCGGGCCCGGGCGGAGATGAAAAAGTTGCTGACAAAATTGATGAACGACAAGAAGTTGTAACCCCAGAGGCATCGAGATGCGTCTGTTTGATTAGCAGGCTTATGAATACAGCCAATCTGAATAAGAAATTGATCGCCGCCGCACGGCACCACGGGACTTCGGACCGTGTTCCTTATGCTTTTGAGAAGCGTATCATGGCGCATATCAAGGACTTACGTCCGGTGGATGTCTGGGCGTTGTGGGGTCGTGCCCTTTGGCGGGCGGCGGCACCCTGTGTGGCTATCACCTTGATCATCGGAGTATGGTCATTCCAATCGCGGGATACCGAAGTCGCGCAGTTGAAGTCTGCTGATCTGGAGACGACCGTACTCGCGCCGATGGATAATTTGGGAGATGTTTGGTGAGCGTCTGGAAGGTCATTCTTGCTACTTTGGTGATTTTTGGCGCTGGTGTCATCACCGGCGCCTTGTTTGTTAACCGTTTGCATCAGACGGTTCCTGTGGCGGCAGCGGGCAGCGATGCCTCCACCCGGCATCCATTGAATCCTTGGGAGACACCCGTCATCAACACGAACAACGCTCCGCGTTCGGTCCGGGCGAAGAACGATTTCCTCAACCGTTTCGGTCAGCAGTTGGAGATCACCAGCGAGCAGCACACGCGCATCGAGCAGATATTGGGAGACAGCCAGAAGCGCACGAAAGAGATATCGGACAGCGTGGCTCCCTACTTGCGTGAAGAAGTGCGGCATACCCGCGAACTCATCCGCAATGAACTGACTGCCGAGCAGTTGATCAAGTACGACGAGATTTTCCGGCCCAAGTCCAAGAAGAAATCGGATGACCCGAATATGAAACCGGTCGTGCCTAAGAAAAATGCCCGGTTGCTCACGCAAGGGGAGTAGGCTGGCGGGCATCATTATTTTCTGCCAACTCGCGGCAGTGCTCCACCAAATTGGTGATCCCGAACGGTTTCTTCAGCACGGGGGCGCCTAGTTCTTCCAATTCGGTACTTAGTTCCCGCCCGCCCGCATCTCCCGTGATGAAGAGGAAAGACTTCGTTTGCTGCGGACTGTTCTCCTTGAGCCAACGATAAACGCCCAAGCCATCCACCAATGGCATGCGCACATCGGAGATCACTAGATCGTAGTCGTGGACTTGCAGCCGCTCGATGGCTTCCTGGCCGTTCACGGCGCGATCCACATTGTAGCCTAGCATGCTGGTGAGGGTGGCTTCCACCATCTGCGCTACGGATTCCTCGTCATCCGCCAGCAGAACGCGGTAACTGGGAGTCTCAGCTGGTCGCGTGGGCAGGATCAAGGGAAGCGGCATATGTTGCAGTTCGGCGAGTTTCAAGGCGAGTGGCAGTGTGAAAGAGAACGTAGTGCCCTTCCCGATCGTGCTGGCGACTTGAATCTCGCCCCCGTGCTGCCGCACGATGCTGTCGCAGACACTCAACCCCAGGCCGGTACCTTTGTCCGGCCCTTTGGTGGTGAAAAACGGATTGAAGATGCGGGCAAGATTTTCGGGAGCGATGCCTAGGCCGCAATCACTCATGGAA
>CAZRGY010000263.1:0-6379 GCA_964599715.1 uncultured Verrucomicrobiota bacterium
CAATGGCCAGATCCACCTGTTCCACCGCCGCCTTGATGATGACGTCCTGGGATTTCTCGCCCCGGAGGAGGCCGATACCACCCGTATCAATCAGAGTGTAGGGACGGCCTCTCCACTCACCCTCCGCCGTCACACGGTCACGGGTCACACCGGGCTGATCATGTACAATAGCGAGCCGCCGCCCAATAATGCGGTTAAACAGGGCGGACTTACCTACATTCGGTCGTCCGACTATGGCGATTATTCCAGACATCGCGCCTAGCATGGGGTCGGAAACGCTTCCGTCAAAGGGAAAAGTGAGGTGTTTTTGTTGGGTAACGCACGTTTTTCACTTTTTTGTCTCGCCAAGGAGAACTACGTTGCCCGCGTGTCACGGCTGCCCTTTGAGCTTATGCTCGCGTTGCGCTACCTGCGTCCCAAGCGGACGTATGTGTCGGCCATCACGCTGCTTTCGACCATCGGCATCACTTTGGGAGTGGCCATCCTCATCATCGTTATCAGTGTGATGAGCGGGTTCGACAAGGAATGGCACGAACGCATCATCGGCTTCACCGCCCATCTGAAAGTGGTCAAAGCCAACGATACGATGGAGGACTGGGCCTTGGTCCGGAGCAAGGTGGAACAGCAACCGCATGTGGCCGGGGTGGCTCCCTATGTGCTGGGCAAGGTCATGATCCGGACCGAACACCAAGATGGCAAACAGCAGATCGATGCCCCATTCTTACGCGGGGTAGAGCCGGACATGGAGACCAGCATCAGCGTCCTCTCAAACAGCATTGTCCGTGGTAAATATGACTTCAGCGGTTCTGGTCTGGTAGTCGGTGTGGAGCTGGCTTACGCCTTGAATCTGGATGTGGGCGACCGGCTTTCCATCTACTCACCGGTGGTCTTGCAAGAGGCGCTGGAGAAAAAGAAGCAGGGCGAGGAACTGCCACTGCCTGAGGATTACGAGATCAAAGGTATCTTTGATGTTGGCTTTGCTGATTTCAATTCGCTGTTCATCGTCTCTTCCCTCCGCAATGCCCAAGACTTGTATGCCTTGGATGACAGCGTGCACGGCCTCATGATCAAGTTGGATGATCCTTTGAAAGCCCGGGAAGTGCAGGATGAACTCTTGGCCACCCTTGGGCCGGACTTTCGCGTGGTCACTTGGATGCAGGAGAATGAACAGCTTTTTTCCGCGCTAGTAGTGGAGAAGAACATGATCCGTTTCCTCCTGTTTTTTATCGTCATCGTCGCCTCGTTCTGCATCACTTGTTCACTCATCACCTTTGTGGTCCAGAAGACGCATGAGATTGGCATCTTGAAAGCCTTGGGCGCCTCCAGCACCCAGATCATGAGCTTGTTCCTGATCCAAAGCACCTTTGTGGGGGCCTTGGGGGTGGGGACGGGTTTCGCTGTGGGCTTTGCTGCTTTGCATTGGCGCAATGAGTTCCTTTCCTTGATGAACCGGCTGACCGGGTTTGATCTCCTCCCGGCGGATATCTATCAGGTGTATAACTTGCCGGTGCTCATCATCCCCAGTGACTTGTTAGTGATCGGGGTGGGCTCCTTGTTGATCTCCTTGGGGGCGGGAGTGATTCCGGCCCTGATCGCCGCGCGGATGAAACCTGTGGAGGCTTTGCGTCATGAGTAATCCCAACGAAAAGCCTTTGCTCACCGCGGCTGATGTAAGGAAGAATTACCAGATCGGCAAACGTCAGATCGAGGTTTTGAAAGGCGTTTCGCTGAACGTTAGGCGAGGGGAGTTCGTGGCTTTGCAGGGGGCTTCAGGGGCGGGCAAGAGCACGTTGCTGCATCTGTTAGGTGGCTTGGACAAGGCCGATAGTGGCCGGATCCATTTTGAAGAGTTGGAACTGACCAAGATGTCGGGCGGCTCCATGTCCTCGCTTCGGGGGCGTCGGATGGGCTTTATCTTTCAGTCCTATCATTTGCTGCCGGAATTGGATGCCTTGGAAAATGTTTGTGCGCCTGCTCGTTTACAAGGGCGTCCGGTAGATTGGTGCCATGACCGGGGAACAGCGCTCTTGAATCGGGTGGGTTTGAGCCATCGATTGGACCACCGCCCACCAGAGCTTTCTGGTGGTGAGCAGCAACGCGTGGCCATCGCCCGGGCTTTGATGAATCATCCCATCCTTTTGCTGGCCGATGAGCCGACGGGCAACTTGGATTCCAATACGGGGGTTGAGATCATGGATCTGCTCCGGGAACTGCAGAAGGAAGAGGGCACAACCATGGTGATCGCCACCCATGATGAGCGGGTAGCCGAGCGGGCGGAACGGGTTGTCCGGCTGGTAGATGGCCCGATTGTAGCTGATTAAGCCATCAGGGGGTGGCTGGGCTGCCAGGGAAAGCGGTTTTCTTTCTACCAATTCCTGTTGCGCATCCCTGAAAATTTCCCTTAACGTCACTTCGTTTTTGACATGAAAATCTATATCGACGGCAAGTACTTCAGTGAGAAGAACGCGACAGTGTCCGTGTTTGACCACGGCCTGCTCTATGGCGACGGCATTTTCGAGGGCATCCGGTCCTATCACGGGCGTGTATTCAAGTTGAAGGAGCACATCGACCGGCTCTATTGCTCGGCCAAGGCCATCCTGTTGGACATCCCCATCTCGCACGCCGAGATGATGAAGGCAGTCGTCGATACCTGCCGCGTGAACAAACTGCGCAACGGCTACATCCGCCTCATGGTCACCCGTGGCCCGGGCGGATTGGGGCTGAACCCGAAGCGCTGCAAGAAGCCGTCCATCATCATCATCGCGGACAAGATCCAACTTTATCCGCCGGAGTATTACGCCAAGGGCTTGGATATCATCACGGTGCCCACGGTGCGGAATCTGCATAGTGCCGTGAATCCGGCCATCAAATCTCTGAACTACTTGAACAACATCCTGGCCAAGATCGAAGCCAACAATGGTGGCGTGGAAGAGGCCATCATGTTGAATGCTGAGGGATATGTGGCAGAGTGTACGGGTGACAATATCTTCATCATCAATGGCAACACGTTGCGCACGCCGCCGCTTTCGGCAGGCGCGCTGTATGGCATCACCCGAGGAGTGGTGATGGAACTCGCCAAAGAGATGGGCATGACCGTGGCCGAGCCAAATCTGACCCGCTACGATATCTTCAATGCGGAAGAATGTTTCCTCACCGGCACGGGTGCGGAACTCATCCCGGTGGTGAAGGTGGATGGCCGCGTGGTCGGCACGGGCACGCCGGGACCGTTCACCAAGGAACTGGTTGAGCGGTACCATGCTTTGACGAAAGTCTCAGGTGAGCCCATATTCAAGAAGTAGCCGGATATGCTCTGCAACATCTGCAAACAAAACGAAGCGACCGTGCATCTGACCCAGATCGTGGGGGACAAGATGCAGAAGGTGGATCTGTGTGAAGCCTGCTCGAAAGAGAAAGGCGTCAGCGACCCCAGCACCTTCTCGCTCGCCGACCTTTTGCTGGGCTTGGGCAGTGCCCAGGAACTGGAACAGGCTGGTGGCGGTGCGGAGATCAAGTGTCCGCAATGCGGCTTCACCCAGGCTGACTTCAAGAAGAACGGCCGGTTCGGCTGTGCCGAATGTTACAACGCCTTTGCCGAAGGGCTGGAGAGCATGCTCAAATCCATGCACAAGGGTGTGGTTCATAAGGGCAAGATGCCGAAGGCCATCGCGAAGACCCGGGATGTCTCCGAGAAACTGAAGAAATTGCAAAAGGAACTCGATAAGGTCATCGCGGAAGAAGACTTTGAGCGCGCAGCCGTGTTGCGTGACGAGATCAAGGATGTGAAGAAACGTCTGGAAGAACTGGAGGCAGTATGAGTCTGGACAATATCCACCAGTTCTTGATTTCGCTGGCAGATGCCAGCCAGCGCAAAGGGCCGAATGACAAGATCGTCATGTCGAGTCGCGTGCGTCTGGCGCGGAATGTCCGTGGGCTGGCCTTTCCGGGTTGGGCCAAGAAGCCGGAGCGGGTCAAAGCCTTGGAACAAATCCAGCCGGCCATCGAAAGCCTGCCGCAGATGAAGAAGCATTATGCGGCTTCCATGGATCAGCTCAGCACGCTGGACAAGCAGATATTGATGGAGCGGCACCTCATCAGCCGTGAGCATGCGGCGAAGAATGCCGGCAGCGGCTTGGTAGTGAACAAGGATGAGTCGCTCTCGGTGATGATCAATGAAGAGGATCATCTCCGCATGCAGGCCTTGCGTCGTGGTTTTCAGATCAAGGAAGCCTGGGAAGATATCGACAAGGTGGATTCGCAGCTTGAAAGCAAGTTGGACTACGCCTTCTCGCCCAAGTTGGGCTATCTGACTGCCTGTCCGACAAATCTCGGCACTGGCATCCGCGTCAGTGCGATGTTGCATCTGCCGGGCTTGGTCCTTGCGGATCAGATCAATCAGATCATCCAGGCCGTCAGCAAGCTGGGTTTGGCAGTGCGTGGTCTGCATGGCGAAGGCACGAGTGCAGATGGGAATGTTTTCCAGGTCTCCAACCAGATGACGCTGGGCCAATCGGAAACGGAGATCGTCGAGCGGTTGACCAAGGTGCTTTTCCAGATCATCGAGCATGAAGAGAATGCCCGGATCAAGTTGATGGAAGACAAACCCAAGGTGGTGCTGAACCAGATCGGCCGGGCCTATGGTGTGCTCGCCAATGCGCACAGCATCTCATCGAAGGAGACGATGAACCTGCTTTCGCTCATGCATCTGGGAGTGGATCTGCAGCTGTTCCCGAATCTGGAAAGGCCGCTCGTGGATGAACTTTTCATCATGACCCAGCCGGGCCATTTGCAGAGCACGGTGACGGACAAACTGGGGGCCGATGAGCGTGATATCTTGCGGGCGGATATCCTGCGTGAAAGGCTGGCCAAAGTGGAACGGCCGATTTCTCCCCAATTGCCGCCACCGGCTGATAACGACAAGGCTGTCTAGACAGCTTCGCTTTCGTCTTTTTCGATCACATCGCAACCAGCCTCGTTTGGGCAATCCCAGACGAAGTTGTTTTCTTTCATGGGGATGAGCTTTTTATATAGCCACACATCACCAATACAGCCGGACAGGGAAAACGCCGCCAGTAGGGCAGTCCAGGTGGAAGGGTGCAGAACCATGATTGCGATGAAGACCGGAACGGTGACCCAAAGCGGCATCAATGCTCCAAAGCGATACGCTTTCACTGACAGAGATTCTTTGCAGTGACAGTAAGGCATGGGGATGAACCCGCTCCAAAGCACACCGAATTGGAACGATTTCGCCGGAAGCTTGCCGGCTATCATCCAAGCGAGCGCGTGGACAGCTTCATGAAAGGCGATCAAGAAGGGTAAACCGAGAATGAACAGCACCAAGTCAACCCATTGAAACGGTGAGTATCCCGGTAATTGCCTGGCTACCAGTATGAGAGTTGTGCAGCAAGTCAGCAGGCTGATGATACTTGCTTTGCTGACCGTAGAATCAAGGCGGATGGGGATGACCCTTTGGTTCTTCATCCCGTTGATTATTTGCCGAGGTAGAATTTGGCAGCGTTGCCACCGAAGATGGCGGCTTTGGCAGCATCAGATTGAGATGCAAAGTAGCGCTGAGCCAGACTATGAACCTGGGCGTAGGAACCTGCCAACAGGCATACCGGCCAATCGGAGCCATACATGAGGCGCTCCGTTCCGAAAGCTTCAGCGACCACATCGAGGTAGGGCACAAACTGGTCATACCGCCAGCCGGGCACTTTTGCCTCGGTGATCATGCCGGAAACTTTGCACATCAGGTTGGGGGCTTTGGCCAGCTCTTGCATCTGCTCGCGCCAAGGCGAGATCACGCCATCCTTGATGTGTGGCTTGGCGATGTGGTCGAGGACGAACAGTTGCTCGGGAAATTGCTGCACCAGCTTGATGGCCGCGGGCAGTTGCTTGGGGAAGATCAGCACATCGTAGCGCAAACCGAACTGTTTCAGTTTGCCGATACCGCTCAGAAACTCCGGGCAGATCATGAAATCATCATCCGGCTCATCCTGCACGACATGGCGAACGCCTACAAATTTCGGATGATTGGCAAACTGCGCCAACTGCTCCTCGACAGCTTCAGATCGCAAATCCACCCAGCCGACAACGCCTTTGACAATGGGTGATTGATCGGCGAGTTCGAGCAGCCAGCGGGATTCTTCCAAAGACTGGCGCGCTTGCACGGCGATGCAGCCATCGATTCCCGCCGTCTTTAGCAAAGGCTCCAGATCGCCGGGCAGGAAGGTGCGCCGGATGGGCCACGAGGGCTGAATCCACGGATACTGTTCTTCGCTGTAATTCCAGAAGTGCTGATGGCTGTCGAGGCGCATGACTGGGTGGTTTAGACTTCAACGATGGCTTTGATCACGCCGGTCTCCGGTTTGACCCAGCTCGG
>CAZRGY010000264.1:0-6378 GCA_964599715.1 uncultured Verrucomicrobiota bacterium
GCCACTTCGATCGGCACGCGCAAAGCCAGTGATTCTTGAAATGCTTTCTGCATGCGTTGCACCAAGGCCTTCGCATCGGAGCATTCTGTTACTGGTTCGATCTCCAGGCGCAGTTCGGTGAGTGATTGGACTTGCGCGACACGAACCCGGTATTCGGCGACCTCGGCAAATTCCCTTACGATGGCTTCCACCGCGGTGGGGTAAACATTCACGCCGCGCACCACGATCATGTCATCCACGCGTCCAAGGATGCCGCCATCCAGCGCCAGCGAATGACGTCCGCAGGCACACGGTGCGCCCTGCGCCCGCACTTGGGCCTTTACCAGATCACCGGTGCGATAGCGCAATAATGGCGATCCAGTGCGCCCCAGCGTGGTCAACACCAACTCTCCAGCCACCCCTGCGGGAACCGCTGCACCCGTTTGAGTATCGACTATCTCGGCGTAGAAAGCCGGCTCCATCACATGCAACACACCGGGTTGCGACGGACACTCAAATGTCACCGGACCCACTTCTGTCATGCCGTGATGGTCGAAGATGCGGGCACCCTGCCAAAGCGTGCTCAGGCGCTCACGTGTCGCCGGAATACTGCCACCGGGTTCACCTGCCACCACGATGGTTTTTAAGGGGATTTGCGAGAGGTCGATCTTCTCCTGCGCCGCCACTTCGGCCAGATGCAGTGCATAGGTGGGCGTGCAACAGAGTGCCGTGGCTTGATGGGCGATCATCGAGCGCAGCCGCGCGGCACTGCTCAGTCCACCGCCCGGCACACACATCGCACCGATATGTTCTCCCGCCTCAAACGCCAGCCAGAATCCAATGAACGGGCCGAAGGAGAACGCGAAGAAGATGCGATCCTTGCTCGTGATGTCGGCCGCCTGAAAGACCTCGGCCCAATTCGTCACCATCCAGTCCCAACTTTCGGGCGTATCCAGCCAGCGGAGCGGATTGCCCGTGGTGCCGCTCGTCTGGTGCGTGCGAGTATAGCGCTCCAACGGGAAGGACAGGTTCGTGCCGAAGGGCGGATGCTCCGCCTGATCGTCCACGAGTTCCGTCTTGCTGGTTAAGGGAAATCGCGCACTGAACTCCGCCAGTGAAGCCACGCTATGCGGGGCTTCTACGGCGGCGAACTTTTCCTGATAGAACGCGTTCCCGGCGTGGATGATCCCCAGCAGCCGGTTCAGCGCGACAAGCTGTTCCTGCGCGATGACATCACGGTTGGGAAAGCCGTTGGTCATCACGGCGTGCTTAGTTGTTCGGTGCCGTCGGGGCGGATGGCGCAGCCGGTTGTGTGATGGCCGGCTTGGCAGGTGACGGCGGACCCGGCTTGTAGAAAGTCACGAGCGTGCCACCCAATGCCGCGAGGACGATACCCAGGTAGAACTGCCACTTGATGGAGCCCCAACCACCGGCGGGCGGATGCTGGAGAATGGCGATGATGGCATTTACGATCGGTGCACCGGCAAAGATGATGGACATCACCACCGTCGGTTTGCCACCCGTGCCGAATGCCAACAGCACGCCGAATGCGCCTACCGCGCCCGCGATACCGGCGATCAGCGACCACCACATGCCCTTGCTTGAGTAGCCCGAGAAGGCTGCGCCCTTGGCCATCAAGAGGCCCAATGGTGCCAGCACGGCCACCAGGAAGTAGGCGATACCGACGAAAAGGAAGGCCTTGTAACGGTTCATCGTGGCATCACCGCCGGGGTTGATGCTCAACTGGCCGGTGTGGAGCAGGATTCCATAAATACCCCAGCAAAAGACCGTCAACAGGGAGAAGTAAAGCCATGCCTGGCCTGAACTTGCAGAACTTTGTGTCGCCATAATGGGCGGAATTTAGCCTCAGGTGCCCTTTACAGCAAATGGATTGTGGGCTTACATTGCCCTGACTCAATCACGCTGAATCTGGAAGCCCGGTCCGGCGTCAAATAACTATCGTGAAGCTATATCTGACAGTTTTGTTGGCTGGGGCACTGGTCTTGGTGGGTTGCAAGACCAGCACCGTGGAGACCCGTCGTACCGAACGCTCGACCGCTTACAATGCTCTTCCGGCGGATCAACGCGCCTTGGTGGACCAAGGCCAGATCAAGGTGGGGATGAGCGAAGACGCCGTTTACATCGCTTGGGGCAAGGCTGCGCAAGTCGTCAGCAGTGAAGATCAAAAAGGCCGGACCACCACCTGGCTTTACCATGGCTCTTGGCTGGAGGAGAACCGTTACTGGTCCTACCGTGAGGTGTCCCGCGACGGCCGCGTGTATCTGGAACGCTATCTGGATCGCGACTATAATTCTCGCGATTACATCAGTGCCGAGATCGTCTTCAAGAATGGCGTCGTTGCCAGCTGGCGCACCCTGCCGCGTCCAGTGGGTAGATGATAAGCTTGCTCAGCCTTGTGGGTAAAATTTCTGGTTTAGCACGCCATTCAGTTCATGAACTGCCAGGGTGAGCTGGCCGAAAAGGTCGTAGAGTTCCTCTTCGCTTTTCTGCTCCAGCCAAGCCTCGATATCGCCAGTCTCAAACCGGATCCCAATTTTTCGGAAGCGTACGCTCACCGAAGATTTCTCGTTCGTGTCCCCGATCTCCCGCATCAGCTTCAGCACCTTGTCTGACTTGCGCCGGGTGGAGCGGATGAGTTTTAAGGCGGGTTCAACCTCTGTTTTCCCGGCGATTACGTCCAAGAGCAGCAGACATTCGAACTGACGACAACGCGCAGGCCGGTCGGCATAAATGCGGCACCGGCAATCCTCTCCCAGAGCAGTGCAAGGCTGGCTAAACTTCCCGGTTTTCCCCCGCACCGGCATACCCAGTTCTTTGAGCTTCCCCGCATCATCCCCCGGTTGCAGCTCCACGTCACGGAACAACACCCCATTGCAGCACATGCCGCACTGGAGACAGAGTTGGTCGATGGCCTGATCCGTTTTGTTCAAGCTCACTCAGGCACTTTCTCCCCGGCCTTGAGTTCCTTCAGGCGGATATTCTTCCAGCGCACCTGATACGGGCCTTCACCCTTCTTGATACTGTGCACTTGGAAACCGATGAAGCCGGTCTTGTCCGTGCTGTCGCGAAAATCCGCACACGGCACGCCGTTCACCCAAGAGCGGATGCGATCGCCCTGGGCCACGATGCGATATTTGTTCCACTCGCCGTCTTTGAACGCCTTTTGCGCGGCGGGCTTATCCGTGAAATCATCCAGCCACTTGGTCCAGCGTCCTTCATCCCAGAAATTCCCCGAGACGCCTTTATCCTGCGTGGTGATCTCGCACTGATAGCCGAACACCTCGCCTTGCTTGCGGATGCGTTTGGGATTGGAGGGCTGCGGCGTGTCCTTCTCATAGACCTGACTGCGGATCTGCACGCCGGAGTTCAGCTTCAGATCGCAGAGCACCTCGAACTCGAGGATGAAATCGCTGTATGGTCCCTTGGTGAGGAAAGTGTTCGGGCTGCCATCCACCGTCGTGCCGACCATCAGGCCGTCCTTGACCGTGTATTCCGCTGTGCCGCCCTTTTTCTCCCAGCCGTCGAGCGTCTTGCCGTCGAAGAGTTGCACCCAGCCATCCTTGGATTTATCCGCCGCCATCAGATAAGTGGTGACGCCGATGGAAAACGACACGGCGAGTGCCAATGCAATAAGTGGACGTTTCATGCGTCTTAATTACGCCGTTCAAGCGGATGGGTCAATGTCGGGAAGCTGATGGTATTTCCGCGTGCAACCTTCGCCGCCTGCGCTATGCTCCCCGCGTCCACAGAACGAGTCGTCCGTCGCACGGTCTAATCCGGTAGCGGGCTCACTGTGCCCGGTGCCAGAGACAAACGTCCGTCAAACCTTATATCGAACATGCCAGTCAGCACTTGCAGCCACTGCGCGCAACACATCGAATTCCCCGTAGAGATGGCCGGTCAACGTGTCGAGTGCCCGTCTTGCGGCGGCCCGACCACGCTGGTCTTACCAGAAGGTTCAGCCATCCATGTGCCTCCTCAAGGGCGGCAATCGCGCGTGGGCAACGAGGAGCTGATGCGCGTCAGCCATACGGCCATGAGCATCATCGATAATGTGGAGCGGGTCATCGTGGGCAAGCGCCACGAGGTCACGCTGACACTCATGGCCCTTTTCGCCGAGGGTCACGTCTTGCTGGAGGATGTCCCCGGCGTGGCCAAGACCATGCTCGCCCGCGCCTTGGCTCAAAGCATCGGCTGCAATTTCAAACGCCTGCAATGCACGCCCGATCTCCTGCCAAACGACATCACCGGCGCCTCCATCTTCAGTCCCAAGACCACAGAGTTCGAGTTCCGTCCCGGTCCGCTCTTTGCGCAGATCGTATTGGCGGATGAGATCAACCGTGCCACGCCACGCGCGCAATCCGCACTGCTGGAAGCGATGGCCGAACGCAAGATCACCGTGGACGGCACGAACTACGAACTGAAGCGGCCCTTCTTCCTCGTCGCCACGCAAAACCCGGTTGACCACGAAGGCACCTTCCCGTTGCCCGAAGCGCAACTCGATCGCTTCCTCGTCCGCTTGAGCCTCGGTTATCCAAGCTTAGCGGAAGAGGGTAACATGATCGATCGACTCCGTACGGCGCATCCAATTGATTCATTGGGTGCTGTCGTGAGTGCCGATCAGATTGTGGCCTGTCAGCAAGCCGTGCGTGATGTGCAGGCCGACCCGAAGGTGCGAGATTACATCCTCCAGATCGTGCGCGGCACACGTGAGCACGATGCCGTGCGTCTTGGTGGCAGTCCGCGCGCCACGCTGGCTTTGTTCCGCGCTGCCCAATCCATGGCGGCTATCCAAGGGGATGATTATATCCTGCCTGATTACGTTAAGCAGATCGCGCCCGCCGTGCTCGCCCACCGTTTGATCCTGAAACCGGAGAGCCGTTTGCGAAAAGTGACGGCGGCCGGCGTGATCGAAGAGGTGTTGCGAAAAGTGCCGGTACCACTGCTGCCTGAGACAATGAGACGATGAAATGGATTTTCGGAGCGCTGGTGTTGCTGGTGGCCGGGCTGGTGTTGCGGCTCGAGTTGCTGGTCTATGCCATGTATGTGCTGCTGGGCGTGCTGTTCGTCAGCCGCGTGCTAGCCCGCACCTGGATCGAGAGCCTCTCGGCCAAGCGCTCCTGTCTGGAAGCGCAGTTGGAAGTCGGCGGTTCCTTGCCAGTGGAGATCGTGTTGAAGAACAGCAGTGCCTTGGCTGTGCCGTGGGCGCTCATCGAAGATTCCCTGCCACTCGAGGCGTTGAATGCCAGCCCGGCACAACTGGAGCTGGACGGCGCCCGCATGCAACTGGTGCGCATCCCTTCCAATGGCGAAAAGGTCATCTCATATGAGATCACTTTTCTGCGCCGTGGCTATTATCAGATCGGCCCGATGTTGGTGGAGAGCGGCGACCTGTTCGGCCTGCATCGCCGTTATCGTGTGCTGACCCTGCCACACTATGTCACGGTGCTGCCGCATGTCGTGCCGCTGGAAGGGTATGACATCGCTTCTCCACGGCCCATGGGTGAGATCAAACTGACCCACCGACTTTTTGAAGACACGGCGCGCATCTCCGGTGTCCGGCAATACGTGGAAGGCGATGCGTTGAATCGCATCCACTGGCGCGCCACCGCTCGCACTGGTGTGCTGCAATGCAAGACCTTCGAGCCCTCTTGCATTGCCGGGGCCACCTTGGTGTTGGATTTTCATGAAGACAGTTATGACGTGCCCGGCGGTGAATACCGTGCCGAACTTGGCGTGACGGCGATCGTCTCCATCGCCAATGCCCTCTATGAACTCGGGGAACAATTCGCCTTCGCCACCAATGCCCGCGATGCCGCCGAGCGGGTGGCCACGGAAGGCTGGAAGTTTGAGTTCACCACGCGTGATGCTGCGCAAAAGGTCGTCGCGCCGCCGCAACGCCCGGACCGTTTGCGTCCGGTGGTGATCGAAGCGGGCACGGGTGATGAACATTTCAGTCATCTGCGCGAGACGTTGGCACGCGTGGAATGGAACGACGGCCTGACCTTGCCGCAACTAGTGGATGAAGTGGAATCCCGGCTATCGCGTGACACTACGGTCATCGTGATCGTGCCGCAGATCACCGAAGAGACGGCGTATGCGCTGGGGGCGCTGCAGCGGAGTGGCTTCAAGGTGATGGTCGTGATGATCACCTTCGGGGATGAGGATTACCATGATTGGGCCAAGCCGCCGACCTGGGCGGGACGCCTGCTGGCGGAAGGCGTCGAGTTCCGCTGGATCTTTGACGAGGCCGGCTTGTCGTCCTTGTGTGCGAGTGAGGTGTGGCGATGAGTCAATACCAGCCACCACCCCGCAAGACGGTTGTGGATCATCTGGCCATCCTGGTCTGTCCGCTGGTCATCATGGTGATGGTGGGCA
>CAZRGY010000265.1:0-6376 GCA_964599715.1 uncultured Verrucomicrobiota bacterium
GACACACACACTGCGGGCCTCATCATCATCGATCTCGTTGAACATACGACCATGGGCCACGACATGCTCGTTCAACTCCAAGGCATCCGGCCAGGTACCGGTGAACATGTAGGGACGTGCTGACTTGTTCCGATACGTCACGGACATGTTGCCGCGAAAACCGTATTGGTCCACGGAAGGTACCACTTGATTCACCAGCGGGGCACTGGCCTTGAGCGCATAGACATCCCGCATCGTGACCCCGGCGGCCTGATCGGCCAGATGTCGTTGATAAGCTGGCAGGTCATCGTTTTGCTCCACGCGGATCTTTTCCAAACCACCCATCGCGACGAGCGCCTCGCGCAGGCCATTCTCCAGCCCCTTCACCATCGCGGACATGGCCACCAGACTGGACACGCCCAAGATGATTCCCAGCATGGTCAGCAGGGAGCGGAACTTGTGCGCCCAGATCTCACGGAAGCCCGTGGCGATGGTATTACCAAGGTTCACTTCGTTTCTGCGGCAGGCTGCAAGCGGTCCAATCCGGCCAGCTTGCGATCCACCTCTTTCGCGATCTTGCCGTCGCGGATCTCAAGGCGGCGCGGAGTGACGGCAGCGATCTCCGGGTCATGAGTCACGAGGATGATAGTGCGCCCTTCCTCGTGAAATTTTTGGAACATCTCCAGCACCACTTCGCCCGTGTGAGAGTCGAGATTACCCGTGGGTTCGTCCGCAAAGATGATGCGCGGGTCGTTCACCAAGGCACGGGCGATGGCCACGCGCTGTTGCTGCCCACCGGAAAGCTGGGAGGGACGGTGTTTCGCCCGGTTATCGATCCCCACCTTCTGCATCGCGGACATCGCCCGTTCGCGGCGTTCCCGTCCGCCCATGCCGGAATAGACCATGGGCAGCTCCACATTCTGCAAGACGTTAAGCTTGGGCAGCAGATTGAAGGATTGAAAAACGAAACCGATCTTGCGGTTACGGATGGCGGCGAGCTGACGCGAGGAAGCGTTGTGGATCATCATCCCGTCCAGCTGGATGGTCCCGGAGGTCGGAGAATCCAGGCAGCCGAGGATATGCATCAAGGTGGATTTACCGCTGCCGGACGGCCCGATGATGGACATGAAATCACCCGCCGGGATGTCCACCGAGATATCATCCAGCGCATGGATCAGCTCCTCCCCCATGCGGTAGGTCTTGCGGACATTGCGAAGTTCGACGAGTGCCATAAGTCAGATCAGGTTCCGCTCTTCTTGGTCTTCTCACCAGTTGAGGCGGCATCCTTCTTTTTCTTTTTGCCATCACCACCGCCTTTGATCTCGGCGCCTTCCGGCGGCTGTTCAAGGGCTACCAATTCTCCCTCCTTCAGCCCGGAAAGAATCTCCGCATAAAAGAAATCCGAGATGCCCACCCGCACCGGGCGTTGCTCATACACATTGTCCTTCACCACATACGCAAAGCGCTCGCCCTGCTCCGAGAACACCGCTGGCAAGGGCACCGCCAGCACCCCGGCAGCGGAGGCCACAGGAATCTCCAGATTGGCGGTCATGCCCGGCTGGATGCGCGGATCGATCTCCGTGATGAGCACGCGCACTTCAAATCCCTTGATGTTGTTCTTGATGGTCGCCTGCGGGGCGATGCGGTTCACCTTTCCTTTCACTTTCAAGCCGCTCACCGCTTCCACTTTCACATCCACTTCCATGCCGGTCTTGAGCCGGGTGATGTCCGCTTGGTTCACATGCGCCAGGATGATCATCTCGTTCAGGTTCGCGATGGTCAGCACTTCCGTGCCGCTGTTGAAACCGGCCGATCCGGACACTGCCTGCCCCACGGAAACCGGTCGTGTCAGCACCGTGCAATCGAACGGCGCCATGATCTTGGACTTCGAGTAACGGTCCCTGGAAAGCTCCAGTGATCGCTCCGTTTTCTCGATGGTATTCTTCGCCAGTTCAAACTCGGTGCGCGCATTGTCGTACACTTCCTTGGAGACCAGCAGTTCCTTGAAGAGTTTCTCTTCGCGCTCAAAATCACGCTTGGCCTTGGCCAGTTGCAGTTTGGCCGCCTCGATCTCTGTCTCGCGGGTCGCGATATCGATGAGCAGATCCTTGTCATCCAAAGCGAACAGCAACTGCCCCTTCTTCACTTGATCACCGATATCCACCGGCAGTTGCAGGATGCGGCCATTGACCTCCGGCCGCACCGACACCTGTTCCGCCGGTCCGATCTCGCCAGCCACATTGATGGCAAAACTGATGTCCCGTGCCTCCACCGGTGCGGTCTTCATCCGGTTGGCCACCGGGTCAACAGTCTGCTTTGCTGAGGTTTCCTTCCATTTGAAGTAGCCCCAGACCCCGCCACCGATCAATAAGGCGATGATCAATAAATTCTTCATGTGTAAATCAGCCCGTATCCTAAAACCCTTAGAGACCGAGTGCAAACGAGGAATGAGAAGAAATGGCCGTTCATCGCCGATTTCGTCCTCTTCAGATGCTTTTCTATCTGTTCCATGCCCGTGACTATGCCCCAAGATCGATGATCGCGTTAGCTTTGCGTTCCACTACGTTCCAATAGGTTCACACTATTTTTCAGAAATGAGCGGTTTCCGGCCTGGGTGACGTTGACGTGATCATTTCTCTCTCTTTACAAGCCATTCCGCCGAAATCATGTTTTCACCATGGAAATCAAAGGTCTGCGTAGCTCCTATGACCAAGTCGGCGGCGTCTACCACTTCGGGCGCATGCTCGATAAGATTCGGCTTCATGCAGCCGGTCAGTTGCCCGCCGATTACCACGCCAATCTCGGGGCGGGTTTCGATGGCCGCGTACTAACCTTCCTGCGGGTCAGTTATGAGGACGTGAAAGCCCAAGTGCTCGCGGGGCTCGACGATGAAGCCGTCCTGCAATGGTGCTTCACCGAAGGCCATCAGCCCACCGCCGATGAACTGGAGGTCTGGAGTGCTTTCATGGTCAAACGTGGCTGGAAGGATGCCGCCAGTGAATCCCTCGCTCGCCGCAAAGCCGCTGCGGGTCTGGCGGAACGCCATGACATCGTGACTTTCTTCGACCTGAATGAAGTGGATGAGGACCGGCCACCACGCATGGGCGGGTAAAAACCCCGTCAAATCTCCGGCGGACAACGCTTTCCGTTTGCCTTTCACCCGTTCCGTCGTTATTTCTAGCGCATACCAACGGTATCTAAACACGCACTTTTATGGCTCAAATCTGTTACCACCCGAGCATTGAGGGCGCCCAACACGGCGCGAAATCACTTCCCGACTTTTTGGATTACGCGAAGGCCTCTGGTGCGGCCGGTGCCCAACCCAGTAACTACATGCTGGGCAATGGCAAGGGCGGTTTCCTGAAAGCCAAGGAAATCAAAGCCCTGTTCGCCGACCGTGGTATGGCGCTGGACGGCATCTCCGCCCATTGCCCGTTCTGGGTTCATACCAGTGCCTGGACCGGCACCAAGTCCGGCAATCCCTTCATCGCGCCGGACGTCGCCAAGCTTCCCCCGGAGAAGATCGAGAAGTGGCACGAGACCTACTTGCTCAAGCTGATGGATCTCGCCGCCGAACTCGGCGTGAAGACCATCCCCATGTTCTGGGGTGTCGCCTTCGGCTGGGAACTCGCCAGCGGTTATCCGTGGGGCTTCTGGAGCGGCGGCGGTTTCGACCTCATGAAAGAAGGTCAGGAACGCTTCGTGAAGAAGACGGCCAAGCTCCGCGCCCATGCCAACAAACTCGGCCTGAAGCTCTGCCATGAGATCCATCCCGGCACGGCGGCCATGACGGCTGATGATTTTCTGATGCTGGTGAATATCTGCGACAACGATCCCTGCCTCGCAGTGAACGCCGATCCATCCCATTGCTGGGAAGGCGAGTCTTGGGAAACGCGTTTCCTGAAGGTCGGCCCGTATGTCTATGCGTGCCATGTGAAGAACTTCACCATCCGCCCGAATATCCCGTTGCGTTTCATGGAAGGCAACTGGGGCAAGCGCGCGATGCAGTTCACCGATCTGCCGAGCGGCGATATGAACATGCAACGCTACTCCGAGCTGCTCATCCACATCGGCTATCCGCAGCGTTACTGCCAGCTCACTGGCGCGACGACCGCCCCGCTCATCGTGGAAGCCGAGAGCGCCCATCGCGATCTGGATTTCACCAGCGCGAACGGCATCGCTTACGTCCGCGACAACCTCTGCTACCCCGTGGCTGGCGGCTCGTTCGAAGACGGCATGGGAGCCTAGGCAGTCAGACTATTTAAATAGAAAGGGCGCGGTGAAAACCGCGCCCTTTCTATTTTTAAAACTTTGGATTTCTCTGTGCAGAATGCCAGTAGTCAATAATTTCAACGGTTTGCTCTTCAAAGTTCACCTGGTAGTAAATCAGGTAAGGTTTGGCCGACAACCTTCTCACATGTCGACGTTTTTGATAGGGCAGACCCAATTCCGGAAACTTTTCCAGTATCGTTGTTCGGTTTACGAGATAAAGACCGAAACGTTCCGCAGCCTCTGGATTATCGGTCGAGATATACTTTACAATCTCCTCCAGCCGCCACAACGCCTGTGGCGAAAAGATTATCTTGAAGCCCATTTGCTGACCATTCCCCTAACCTGATCAATCGGCACTCCCTTCCCAGCCTTTAACTGCTCAATTCCTTTATCCAATGAAGCAAGCAGTTCCGCCTCTTCAGCAGGTGACATCTCCGGTTCTTGCTGGGACTCAAGCCAAGAAGAAATCGCTGTTTTCTCTTCGGCAGATAGCTTAACTATCGCCTCCTGAATTTCAGTTATAGAACTCACTTTGCACAAGCTACCCTATCGGTTGAATTTCGGCAAGATAGACGGCTACGTAATGATTTCCTTCACCACGTGCCCATGCACATCGGTGAGACGGAAATCCCGCCCATCATAACGATACGTCAGCTTCTCGTGATCCAGCCCCAGCAGATACATGATGGTCGCGTGCAGATCGTGCATGTGCACCTTGTCCTGCACCGCGTAATGGCCGAACTCATCCGTCTCGCCATAGCTGAAGCCCGGCTTCACGCCACCACCAGCCAGCCATACGGTGAAGCCGTTCGCATTATGATCACGGCCCGTGCCGTTCTTCTCCGCATAAGGCGTGCGCCCGAACTCCGCGCCCCACCACACGATGGTGTCCTCCAGCAATCCGCGCTGCTTCAGGTCGGCCAGCAAGCCCGCGATCGGTTTATCCACCGCTTTCGCATGCTGGGCATGCTTCGGCAGATTCGAGTGCTGATCCCACGCCGGGTTCGCCGTGTTGTCACCGTAAGTCACCTGGATATAGCGCACACCGGACTCCGCCATGCGCCGCGCCAGCAGGCATTGCCGCCCAAAATTATCCGTCTCCTTCTCGTTGATGCCGTACATCGCCAGAGTCGCCGGAGATTCGTTCGCGATGTCGATCACGCCCGGAGCCGCACCCTGCATACGCCAGGCCAGTTCATACGAGTTGATCACCGCTTCCAGTTCGCGGTCACCCGGATGCTGCTTCAACTGCTCCGCGTTCATGGACTGCAACAGGTCGAACTGCCGCCGCTGCGCCGCCATGTCCAGTCCGGCGTTCTGCAAGTTGCGGATGGTTGCCTCGGCAGCGGGCGCCCCCGCCTTGCCCAGCGCCGTCCCTTGGAACACCGGCGGCAGAAAGGCCGTGCCGAAATTCCGCGGCCCGCCATTGCCGCTTGAGGGGCTGATGGTCACGAAGCCCGGCAGGTTGTCATTCTCCGTGCCCAACCCGTAGGTGATCCATGACCCCATTGAGGGGCGGATGAAATTCGTCGCACCCGTATGCAGGAACAACGTGGCTGGCCCATGTGCGATACCTTCCGTCTGCATGGACTTGATGAAGCAAAGTTCATCGGAGTGCTTGGCCGTCTCCGGGAAAAGATCCGATACCCAACGCCCGCTCTGGCCATACTGCTTGAAGTCCCACATCGGCTTCATGATCCGCTGTTGGGTCGCAGCCTTCGTGCCGGAGTTGGCGATCTTGCGGGAATCAAAGAAATCGCGCATCTCACCGTCGCGCTGGATCAGCGTGGGCTTGTAATCGAACGTATCGACCTGACTCGGCCCGCCCTGCATGAAGATGAAGATCACCCGCTTGGCCTTGGGCTTGAAATGTGGGGCTTTCGCTGCCAGCGGATTCCTCGTCACGGCCGCTGCCGCCTTGTTCGCCATGCCCGCGAGTGCGAGGTAACCGAACCCGCACCCGATGTTCTTCAAGGCATCCCGCCGTGTCAGCATTTTAGGCTTCAGCATAATCGTTCTTCCTCAGTTCAAGTATCGGAAATCCACACTTGCGAATAACGCCTGGTAAAACTGCCCCCACAGCTCCTCGTGGTTCGCATCCGTCGCCTGCGTCACAAATCTCAAA
>CAZRGY010000266.1:0-6372 GCA_964599715.1 uncultured Verrucomicrobiota bacterium
CGAGCCGACCCTCTGTAGCCGATGTACAGGCCGGCAAGCTTCCATCCGTATCAACCAACATAGCATGTGTCTCTTCGGAATTGCCGCCTTCACCCTCACTCAAGTTGGACGGAGACATTTGCTCCACCGGACCACGTCCACAAGCAGTCAACACAAATCCGGCAAAAACAATCACAGCAACCTTCATAGTCCCCTCCGCAATTCAAACGGCAATGGTTAGCACCGTCAAAGTTGAAGAAAGCCTCGGTATGGGCCTGTCGACACTTGAAGATGTGCCTTACAGCGCTGAAATGCGGAGAGAAACACTATGTGGGTAGATGTTGTTATAGAGGCTTTTCTAGAGCAGGCCTTGTTAAAATCGATGCACGAGGGGAAGCGCAATCTGAGGTACTTACCAATTAGAACTGCCAAAACTCTGAGCTCATTGACAAGCAAAGCATAGAAATGCCCGACAATATTTAGGGCCATTTGCGTAGAATTCCGCTTATCCGACCATCAGATTGGCAATTTTACTGAGGAAATTGTACTTAGAATTCCTCGTCTTACTAGAGCTCGCATGCCACTCGTCTTGGCGCGAACAGCACAGGTCGCCGTATTCAACAATAAATGCCGCTTCGCTAAAGAGACTGCCTCCATGAGCCGACTGAACTGTACCTTTCATGGAGTAAGGCGATGGGTGGCCAATCAATTTATACTATCAATCCAGACTTTGCTAAATGGGCCGCAGGATTTTCCGGCTGCGACGGCGGTAATCCGAAAGGGAGAATCTGGTTATGCGGCATTGAGTGGGGACTTAGTGGATCAGGGCCAAAGTACAATGTGCTAGATGAGTTCCGCCATGACGTTACTTCTGCGCCCACCGGATACAAAGATGCCGACGGGAATAGTCCTCAATTCAATCAGAAATTCATAAAGCTTCTTGCGGCAATGAAGGCCGCTAACGACGTAGCATTTCTAAAAGTCTTCAAGGAACACCCAATCCCATTCCATAAAGACTCAGACCTGTTCAAACTCAACGCCTATCCACTGGCATTTAAGAGCGATGGCGACGAGAGATGGAACGAGGATTTCTATCGAGCCACAGGATTTCCCACGAAATCTCTCTATCGTGCATGGTGTCAAACCCACCGATTTCCGATCATCAAGTCGTGGGTTGAAAAGTATTCGCCAGCACTCATCATTGCGACGGGAACTTCCTATCGAACTGACTACCAACTTGCATTCGGGGGCGTGGAAGCGGTGTATCCTAAATACCCAGCCACTACCGAAGATTTGAAAGATGGACAGCAGCTGGTCTATTTGCCCGTCAATGGCGGCAAGACAATTCTGGCGGTCATTCCGTTTCTCGGCGGCCGACATGGCCTGAATAGCGATCTGCGCATTCGGCAATTTGGAGCTGCTCTGTCGCGAGTGCTGATTGAACATGTGAAGATGCCGATGGTGGCTTAGTGTCCGTGACATTGAGGCATTCCACCGTGACGCACCCATCGGAGGGTTGTGGCTATGATGCGATTTGATAGAAAAAGACGAAAGTTAGAACGTCTTCCTTCGTCTGACCTGAAAGAAAACGAGATCCTAGAGCGATCAGATCTTCAGCAGGCTATTGTTAATAGTTGGGATGAGTTCCGGCGAGAGATAAAGGGCCAGGACCTCTATTTGATAGGGCAGGAAATCGCTCCACACGATGATGTCGGCGATCGAATAGACATCTTGGCTTACAGCGCCGAAGAGAATCTCCCAGTCATCATTGAGTTGAAGCGCAGTCGAAACAAGCTTCAGTTACTTCAATCAATAACATATGCCGCCATGATATCCACTTGGACATCGGAGAGATTACTTGCCGAGGCAAGGCGCCAACAGGTTCCCGACCTAGAAGACCTAGAGGATTTGCTTAAGGAAACGGAAGTACAATCTACGTCCCGGATCATGCTTATAGCGGAGCAATTCGAACCCGAAGTAATGATCGCTTCGGATTGGCTATATCAGCAATACAAAGTAGATATCATGGCTTGTGGTATGCATGTTTTTAAGAGTGGAGACGAGATTTACTTCAACTTAGTTCAAAAGTACCCCCTTTCAGAGCTAAGCGATTCCTATGCGATGCGTGGTCGAACAGCAAAGAAGAGTCAAACTCTGGACATAACGTGGGACGAGGTCGCTGCGGCACTT
This sequence comes from uncultured Verrucomicrobiota bacterium, assembly GCA_964599715.1. Taxonomy (GTDB): domain Bacteria; phylum Verrucomicrobiota; class Verrucomicrobiia; order Limisphaerales; family JAEYXS01; genus JAEYXS01. Next base: position 2,170 of record CAZRGY010000266.1, read on the forward strand.
GAGTATGAATGGGGCCCTGAAGCAATAAACGTTTGCCGGGAATTCAAAGAGGGAGAGCCATCACGCCGGCGGTTTGGACTTATCAGGACGAACTGGGATGGTTTCAACTGGATTAGCATCAACTTCCGGCGCAACTATGTGAACGTTTACCTCAAAGGCAATCCGGAAAACGCGGAAGAACTTATCCAAGGAAAGTTCGGAAACTCAGTAGAGATTGGAACATGGCGAGACGGGTACTCGTTCCTCGTTAAAAGTAAATCGCAGCTTGATGATCTCTTCAAGTGGCTTAAACTTGAGAGAAGCAAAGCGGCATAGTCTGCCAAGTATTTGAGAAAACCTATCTATTTGCTCGCTCCTTTCACCAAAAACAGCACCCCGCCATCTAGCGTAAAACACTCTATGGCCACGGGTTTCGCCATGGAAATCCCCTTGTAGCTGCACCAACTGGCAATCGAGTCGCGCAACTCCGATTCAGATACATTTCCTTCCATCTCGGCAGTGCCGCCGACTACTAGCAGCGCTGACAAGAAGTGGTGCCTAGCACTCAGGAGAGAACTTGCCTTATGCCTTAGATGCTGCTCCACCCAATAAATCTTGTCCTTTGTCCCCGGGTTCAACCAAGTTTCCGCAGTCTTGGCAGCGCTGAAACCAAGCAGTCCGCCGATGTCCTTCTTCAAGGCATCGCGAGCAGAGCTAGCCGCAAGTGCTTCTCTACCCCTTGACCTGAGTGACGTACCTTGAGTTCGAACCAACACCACTCTTCTAGATCAGGAGAGTGTAGACACAGATCTGCCCATTTCACGCCGCCTTGCAGGCCCAAGCGGGGATGGACTGGTGCAGAAGTAAAATAAGGAACTTCAAATGCAATCGGCATCCAGCGCATTTGCTCTTGGCGGTCTACAAAGTAACTATAGAGCTCTGCATGTAGCCATCCCTCGGGAAGCGCCCACCGCAGTGGTCCAGATCGACCGTGCCTAACAATCTCTGTAAAGGCTTCCATCCATATTTTAGTTTCGATGTGGATCCCCCAAAATTCGCATCGTTTTCAATATTGCACACTATCCCCTATTCGCGTGCCCAGCTAACCACTCCACCAACCTCACCATGACCATCGTATCCATTCCACAGTAACGCAGCAAATCGGCTCGAAGCTTCGCCTTCACTTCAACTGCAGTCGCGGGATGGATCATCTCTTCAAATGCCTTCTGCGCCATCTTTCCATCGCCGACGTCCATGCCGCTGTAGCCCCAGGATGAACCCAGCAGTGCTGGCGCCACCTCCTTAATACTGAAACTGCCGCGAAAGTCACGGTGGTACACATGCGCACGAAAGACCGGCAGGAGGTCAACCAACCGATCGGCAATATCATGCAGATGTTCGCTCAGCTTTGGAAATCTCTTGGCCAAGGAATGAAGGACTCTTCGCTCAAAATCAGCATTGTAGGCAAAGACCGTCCCGCTCCCCATCGGCACACTCGCTACCAAGAACTCCGCAAGTGTGGGGCGAGGATCAGATAGATCGGGATGCAGATATTCATGATGCGTCAACGAGTTGCCAACACTGTCTTGAATGTGGACACTGGCCTGAAAGGGAACGGTCGCATATGGACCGGTATCTGGATATCGAGGTATTGCTGGGCCGATGGTTTCAAAATCTAAATAATAAAATGGCCCGTTCCACTCCCTAAACGCCCCGCGAATCCCCTTAACATCCATCAGAAGCTCGTCGTGGATAATCGCCTGGGCGGCGCGACGTTGCTTTGGAGAAAGGCGGCTATCATTCGCATCTTCGATCTCCATCACTCCCTTATCAAACGCCTTCCATCGGTCAGGAATATCGAAAACCGAGTATTCAGGAACTTTATTCCAGCACTGAGCCTTGAAGTCGCATTCATAAGGCGACTCGCAATGCCTGCCAATCGCAATATTCGGCTGCTTCGCAGTGTCCTTGATGGCAAGAAGCTGATCAATAGCCTGGGAAATCACTGGCTCCGTGTGCATAGCCTCAAGAGTGACGTCTTGCAGAGTAAAGAGATTGGAAAGGTCGGGATAGCGGCAAGAGGAGTTGATGTGCATGGCAAAAACCTTTCCAACACTAAGGCCACTCCGACGGAGGATGATGGCTTGCGCTGCCGCGTCTTTCAGGTATCGATCCTTAACTGACGTGCCAGACTTCACTTCGATCAGATGCCAATCCGCGCCTTGGTTCGGGCGATGCAAGATATCGACTCGACAACTGATGTAATCTGCAGCAAAAGTGGCTTCGTAGATTGTATTCGCCCCACTGGCGATGGCCTCACTCGTCAAGCAAACACGCTCGGCCAGATCATAGATCTCATCGCCGATGAGCACGCCGCCAGGAAAGTGCTTGCACGCCTCGACTCCCACCAAGTGCCCCTCGTCAAAGACCATCTGCTGCTGGGGCGTCGTCGCAGCTTTGAGGTGTGGATGGTGGATGCTGAAGTATGCCTTCTTCAGGCACACCAAGCCTTCCATGATTCGGCTTTTAGAAATCGACTTACTCACCCTGCGAACCTCCCCACGGAAACTCTAGACTAGCCCATGGGTCATTTTTCGCCAACTTATTCAGCTGGTTAAAACCCTACATTTTGCCTAAACATCTCAGCAAATAAGCCGAAACCCTTACGTAACGCTAAGTGTCTCTGGGCTTACCAGCACACACTGTTTAAAAGCCCGCGGACTCCAAGACTATGAATGCCACCGCACCAGGAGCCAGGAATGGCCGGACGCAACTTCCAAGTTTCCCGCATCTACCGCATCCTAAATATTCTGGAAGGCGCGCCACATGGCCTATCTGTTTCCGACTTACATCTGCGTCTAGAAGAGCGCGGGCTTGAGGTGCATAAGCGCACCATCTACCGCGATGTTGAGTTATTACAGTCCGCAGGATTCCCTCTTGAGATTCTTGACGGCAAGGACGATGCGCAAGGCACGCGCTTTCGACTCGAACGCCACACGCGCATTACCCAGCATCTGGTCCTTTCCAGTCGCGAGTTACTGGCGCTGTACTTGGCTCGCCGTGCCTTAGAGCCCCTCCGCGACACACCATTCTATGCGGATTTGACGACCGCTTTTGGCAAGATCGAGGAGCGCCTCGGCACACGCGGCACGCAAGCCCTCGATGAGCTAAGTCACGAAATGCACTTTGAACCAGGTCCACGGTGGGGCCTTGGACTTGATCCCGAGATTCTCGAAACCGTGCGATCGGCCTGCGCCGAAGGTCAAGAGCTAGAGATTGTTTACAACTCGGTGAATAGCGGCACCACGCGTGCGCGACGCGTCGGCCCCCACTACCTTTACTTTGCCAAGGGGTCCCTCTACCTCATCGCCGAAGATCTCGAATCAAAGACGAACAAGGTATTCAGCCTCCCTCGCGTTCAGAGTGCAAGAATGCTCGACGCCAGCTACACCGGCGTACCAGCAACACCCGAGGACTTTTTCGCATCGTCCTTTGGCGTCTTTCGTGGCGAGAGGGCACAGCACGTATCACTTGAGTTCTCTCCCAAAGTTGCTGGCTATGTGAGCGAGCGCCGCTGGCACGCCTCACAAACAGTGAAGCCCGCCGCCGATGGAGGCGCTCACGTCACCATGGACGTAAGCATCACCCCTGAATTCGTCGGCTGGGTCTTGAGCTTTGGCCGGGAAGTGCAAGTCCTTGGCCCAGATACTTTGGTCGATCAAGTTTGTGACGAGGCCCTCGCCGTCCTGGGAAGACACGGGAAGCGAGCGGCCTAGGAGGCTCAATCAGAAGCTAGTAGCCACTCACAAAGCAGATCTCGTGAAATTACTGAAGCTTGCGTACGATTTCTGCTCCTAGCAACGATTCGAGCTTCTTATACGCCGCCTTGCCGATGCAGCTATCTCTCTCTCGATTCCTTCTTCGCCCGTCGCACGGTCACGATGTAGTGCGCTTCAGCTTCATCAGACGCCTGCAACAAGTTTATGACCTGGGGGTTCGTGCGCTGAGAAACGGGAGTCCCAAAGCACATCTCCTCCAAGGTGGTCTCTAGAGCCTGTGCCACTCGATAGAGATGAACCAAATTCCGCGGCATTCGTCCAGCGCACCAATCCGAGATCACCTGTTTGGCGACACCAGTCTTGCGCGCCAGCTCTGCGGCCGATATCCCTCGCTCGCGAATCAAACGTTCTAGGTTTTTCCGAAGATTAAATTCCGACATGTTGC
>CAZRGY010000267.1:0-6357 GCA_964599715.1 uncultured Verrucomicrobiota bacterium
TGCCGCCGGTCAGGATGGCGATGTCTTCCAGCATGGCCTTGCGGCGGTCGCCGAAGCCAGGGGCCTTCACCGCGCAGATGTTCAGCGTGCCACGCAGCTTGTTCACCACGAGCGTCGCGAGGGCTTCGCCTTCGACTTCTTCGCAGATGATCAGGAGCGGCTTGCCGCTCTTGGCCGTCTTCTCGAGGATCGGGAGCATGTCCTTCAGATTGCTGATCTTCTTCTCGTAGATCAGGACGTAGGCCTCATCGAGTTTGCACTCCATGGACTCCGCGTTCGTCACGAAGTACGGGGAGAGGTAGCCCTTGTCGAACTGCATGCCTTCGACGACGTCGAGGGTCGTTTCGATGGACTTGGCCTCTTCGACCGTGATCGTGCCGTCCTTGCCCACCGTGTCCAACGCGTCAGCGATGATCTCGCCGATCGTGGTGTCCCAGTTGGCGGAAACGGTCGCGACCTGCTTGATCTCTTCCTTGTCCTTGACCTTCTTGGCGATCTTGGCGAGCTGTTCGATCGCTGCGTCCACGGCCTTCTGGATGCCGCGTTGCAGGCTGATCGGGCTGGCGCCCGCGGTCACGTTCTTCAGACCTTCGCGATAGATCGCTTCGGCCAGAACGGTCGCGGTCGTGGTGCCGTCACCAGCGGCGTCGCTGGTCTTGCTGGCCACTTCGCGCACCATCTGGGCGCCCATGTTCTCGTATGGGTCTTCCAGTTCGATTTCCTTCGCCACGGTGACACCGTCCTTGGTGACCGTCGGGGAACCGTATTTCTTGTCGAGGACCACGTTGCGGCCCTTGGGTCCGAGCGTCGCGCTCACGGCGCGAGCGAGCTTGGAAACACCCTTCAGGAGGGCCTGACGGGCTGCTTCATCAAACAAAAGTTGTTTGGCTGCCATAGTATTTTAAGTGTGTGTTAAGATTTGAGGGTTAAATTAGCCGATGATCGCGAGGATGTCGTCCACGTTCATCAATTTGTACTCTTTACCGTCGAGCTTGATCTCCGTGCCACCGTACTTGCTGATCAGCACGCGGTCGCCCTTCTTCACTTCGAAGGCGACTTTCTTGCCTGCGTCATCAGTCTTGCCAGTGCCCAAGGCCACGATGATGCCTTCGGACGGTTTTTCCTTGGCGGTATCGGGGATGATGATGCCGCCCTTTTTGGTTTCCTTCTCTTCAACCTGTTCGATAAGAACCCGGTCACCGAGCGGTTTGACGTTGATTGCCATACGTTCGTTTTGTCTTTGTGTGTTTATTTGTTTGGATTGCTACTGAATCAAATCCTGCGGCACCGGCCGCAAGGAAAATTTATTTGTCCTTCTTCTCGTCCACCACTTCGGCGTCGATGATCGGACCCTGGTCTTTCTTGTCCTGATCGTCTGCGGCATCCGTTTCCGGGGCCGGACCGGCACCCGTCGTGTTGCCCGTTTCCGTTTGCGGACCAGCATTCTTGTAAAGCTCTTCCGAGGCCTTCTGCCACACTTCGGTCAACTTGTCGTTCGCGGCCTTGATGGCGGCGGCGTCACTGCCCTTCAGCGCGTCCTTCACGGCGGCCACTGCTTCTTCGAGCTTGCTCTTGTCAGCGGCGGTCACCTTGTCGCCCATCTCGCGGAGCATCTTCTCCGTGCGATAGACAGCATTGTCTGCCTCGTTACGGGTCTCGACTTCCTCGCGGCGTTTCTTGTCCTCATCCGCATGCGTCTCCGCATCGCGACGCATCTTCTCGATCTCTTCTTTCGAGAGACCGCTGCTCGCCGTGATCGTGATCTTCTGTTCTTTGCCCGTGCCCAAGTCCTTCGCGCTCACATGCAGGATGCCGTTCGCGTCGATGTCAAAGGCGACCTCGACTTGCGGCACACCGCGCGGGGCGGGCGGGATCTCGTTCAGGTGGAACTTGCCGATCGTCTTGTTGTCACGGGCGAACTGGCGCTCACCTTGCAACACATGGATCTCCACGCTCGGCTGGTTGTCCGATGCGGTTGAAAACACTTCCGATTTGCGGGTCGGGATCGTCGTATTGCGCTCGATCAGGCGGGTGAACACGCCACCCAACGTCTCGATGCCGAAGGAAAGCGGCGTCACATCCAACAAGAGCACGTCTTTCACTTCACCCTTGAGCACACCGCCCTGGATCGCGGCACCCACGGCCACCACTTCATCCGGGTTCACCCCTTGATGCGGGGCCTTGTTGACCATCGAACGCGCGGTCTCGACGACGCGCGGCATGCGGGTCATACCACCCACGAGCACCAGCTCATCGATCTTGTCCACCGTGATGCCGGCATCCTTGAGGCAGTTCTTCGTCGGCGTGATGGTACGTTCGAAGAGGCTGTCGCAGATCTGCTCCAGCTTGGCGCGCGTCAGCTTCAGGCTGATATGCTTCGGACCGCTCGCGTCCGCCGTGATGAACGGCAGGCTGATGTCATACTGCTGCGAGCTGGAGAGGGCGATCTTCGCCTTTTCCGCTTCTTCCTTGATGCGTTGCAGGGCGTCCGGCTGCTTGCGCAGGTCCACGCCGCTGTCGCGCTTGAACTCTTCCAAAATCCAGTCGATGACCTGGTTGTCCCAGTCATCACCACCGAGGTGCGTGTCACCGTTCGTGGCTTTCACTTCGAAGACACCGTCGCCGATCTCCAGCACGGAGATATCGAACGTGCCGCCACCGAGGTCATACACCGCGATCTTCTCGTCCTTCTTCTTATCGAGACCGTAGGCCAGCGAAGCCGCCGTCGGCTCATTGATGATGCGCAACACCTCAAGACCCGCGATACGTCCGGCATCTTTCGTCGCCTGACGTTGCGAATCATTGAAGTAAGCAGGCACCGTGATGACCGCCTGCGTGATGGTCTCACCCAGACGCGTCTCAGCGTCCGCCTTGAGCTTGGCCAGCGTCATCGCAGAGATTTCTGGCGGGCTGAACTGCTTCGGCTTGCCGTCCACTTCCACTTCCACGCAAGCATCGCCGTTCGGGCCGGCCACCACCTTGTAAGGCACGCGCTTGATCTCTTCCTGCACTTCCGCGAACTTGCGCCCCATGAAACGCTTCACCGAATAAATCGTATTGCGCGGATTCGTGACGGCCTGACGCTTCGCCGCGTCACCCACCAAGCGCTCCCCGTTCTTCGCAAAGGCCACCACGGATGGCGTTGTGCGTTTGCCCTCAGAATTTTCCAAAACAACCGGCTCGCCGCCCTCCATCACTGCCATACAGGAGTTCGTCGTGCCCAAGTCGATGCCTAATACTTTTGCCATAATTCTTTTCTACTTAAGAAATTCAACAAACTAGGAGCAACGAAGGTGCCAACCCCTTGATAAAAATCACAACCCATTGAAAACAAACAAGATACAGAATAAAGAAGCCGTAGAACCTCTGTTCATCCCCTAGAAGAGTGAGACAATGTGTCACACTTCAGAAACCTGTGTCACACCTCAACTGCGCCATCTGACACACTTGCCCAATCCTCCTAACTGACTGAAAATAAGAAAGTTGCTGGGAATCAACGTTCGTCCGCCTTCACCACAAACGCTTCCAGCTTCCCGGCCAATGCCTCCGGTATCCGTATCGGTCTTTCTTCCATGCTAGTACACGCGTGGATCGTTGAGCCTTCCAGCAGCGTCTTGCCCTCCGCATTCGTTACCCGATACCCGAAGGCCAGTTTCACCCCACGCAATTCACTCACCCACACCTCAATCTGCAATACATCATCATATCGCGCCGGACCGCGATACTTCAGTTGCACTTCGATCACCGGGAAGATGGCGCCCTGCTCCTGCCATTGCAGAAACGTCGTGCCAAGCGAACGGAAGAACTCACCGCGCGCCTCCTCCAGAAAATCCAGATACCGCCCGTAATATACATGGTTCCCCACCGTGCATTCCGCGTAAGTGACCCGATGCGAGTGCGTGAAAACTTGATGGCTCATATGCACCGCCGCCCCCTAAAGCCGGTGACTAAGACACCAAAGCCATATCTGCGTCTATCTGCGCTCATCTGCGGTTAAGTTCCCTTCAGCCCTACACCCAGCTCCGTCTTACAGTACTTGATGCTCCGCTCCAGTTCAGCCCGCTGATATTCCGGTGTGGATTTCGCACCTTCAGTCGGTTTGCCCTTACGCGCAAGCGCCGTGAACTTGGCGAACTCATACGGCCGCACATCCGGGTATATCTTCCAGAAATCCGCCTTCAGATAACTCTGCGGCTTCACGTACTCCGAGATGATCTCCAACGTCAGCGGCACATGGGGGCACAGCTCCGTCCACCGCTTCACGTAGCCCTTCATATCCGCAACACCCTCGCCCATGGCCGCCCATTTCACCGCCGCTCCTTCGGGTGTTTCCCACACCATGGAATCACGGATGCCCGCACAAGCAGCATACGGCGCCAGGATTTCCAAGTTCACCAGGGGATCTTCGATCGTCCACGTCGCATTGCCGGAATCGATGGTCGCGCCTACATAGTCCTTGCCCGCCTCTTCGATGAGCCGTTGCAATTCCCACGCCTGCATATCGCCCGCATGATTCTCGACGGCGATCTTCACCCCGCTGTCCTGCGCGTAGCTCTTCACCGCCTGACATACTTTCACCGTGTCCTTGATGCGCGCCATGATGCCGCCTTCGGAAGCACGATCACGCGCATTACCAAGATAACAACGTGCCACATTGGAACCCACGAGCTTGGCGATCTTGATGGTCAGCCGCAGGTGTTCCTCCGCCGTGCCCCACTTCTTCACCTGGGCATAGGAATTGGAAGTGGGACAGATGCTCCCTGTCCCGGCCAGTATCTCGATCCCCAGATCACCCGCCTTCTTCTTCAGATCCTTCAGATACCCCTCGTTATGACTTTCATACACATCCAGATCGGAGAACAGGATGGTATCCACCTTCTGCTCGGCGGCGTACTCTACCAGCTTGCCCGCTTTCCAACCGGCAGCGCGGACAGAGAAGTTATCGAAGCCCAGTTTCACTTTGCCATTGGACACCGCCTGCAAGCTGGCAGGCAAGACCGCGGTCGCGGCGATGGCAGTGGCGGTTTGTTGCAAAAATTTCCGTCGCGTTAATGTCTCCATATCCATGAAATCGTGTTTGCTCTGGGTTTTGCAGTAGTTCGCCTGTCCCCCTTCGTGATTGCAAGTTTACGTTTGCCCAAATCTGTTTTTCCACCCGGTCTCGAACTTTTTGCAACAACCGGCTTTTCACAAAGCCAATCCATGTATATAATTAAATCTGATTTGCACAATTTAAAGCATTCTAATTATGAGAAAAACTGAAAATAAGTGGAAGTTGTTCGTTGCTGCGTTTGCCTTGTCACTCGTCGTCGTAGGGTGCCAGACCGGGCCCAGCAGCTCTGACCTGACACAGATCCGGGCCGCCGCGCAACAAGGGGACCCTGAAGCCCAGTATCAATTGGGTAATGCTTACTACTACGGCAAAGGGGTGCCGCAGGATTACAAGGAAGCCCAGATGTGGTACGACAAAGCCGCTGCCTCCTACCGAAAGTAAATCACCATCTCGTAACGCTACAGCCTCGTGGAATCTCCACGGGGCTTTTTTATTGGGCAGCCTGATGCTTTTCCACCGCCGCCGCCATGGCGCTGACACTGCCCAAGATGCTCTTGGCCGCTGCCTGATCGGGAATCTTAAGGCCGAAATTCTTGTCTAGTGCCACTACCAACTGCAAGGCATCCACGGAATCGAGTCCCAGGCTCTCGGGACCAAAAAGCGGCTGGTCGTCGCCGATCTCCTCAGCGGTCACCTGAAGCATCAGGTTTTCCACCATCAACTGTTTGATTTTCTGTTTCAGCTCAGTGTTCGTATCCATGCAGTGCTTCCCGATGTTGCGCCCCGCCAAAAGACGTCACCTCAGCCCCAAAATCAACCCTTTTGATAAATCCTGCCATGGGATGTTTCCCCCATCTTAAAGAATCCCTCCATCCACCTTAACCACTGCACCTGTCACATAACTCGCCTCGGATGATGCCAGGAAACTCACCACCGCCGCCACTTCCTCCGGCTTGCCCAGTCGCCGCATCGGTATCTTCGCGGCGGCTGCCTTCTTCGCTTCCACATCCATTCCGGCCAATGCTTCGGTCTCGATGTAACCCGGGCACACACTATTCACGGTGATGCCCGCGCGCGCCACTTCTTTCGCCAGTGACTGGCTCATCGCCACCACTCCTGCTTTCGCCGCCGCATAATTCGCCTGCCCTGCTGGTGCCAACAACGCGCTCAACGAAGCCACGTTCACGATCCGCCCCCCGCGTTGCCCCATCATCGTCGGCACCACTGCACGACACCCCAAGAACACGGCATCCAGATTCGTCGTAATCACCCGCTGCCACGCCTCATCCGTCATCGTCGCGAGC
>CAZRGY010000268.1:0-6344 GCA_964599715.1 uncultured Verrucomicrobiota bacterium
AAAAATTAACGAGCGCATCGCCTGGTGGGAAAAACGATATGGCAAACAGCCGTAATCACTCCCCGGAGCGATACTTCTGCACCAAGAGATAACTGCGGGCCGCTTCCAAGGCCATGATGAACTCATCATACGTCTGGTAACGTTGGGACGGTTCCTTGTTCATCGCGATGCAGATCGCGTCATTCGTCGGCTGGGTGATGTCCGGGTTCAATTGTTTCGGCGGCACCAGTGGCACACTCGTGTGCGCCATCGCGGCTTCCTGGATATCCGGTGCTTCGAACGGCACCTTGCCGGTCAACGCATGATACAACGTAGCCGCCAGGCTATACATGTCGGACAAGTAACTCTCACCCGTCTGTAACACCCGTTCCGGTGCGATGTAATACGGTGTGCCAAGGACACCTTCTTCCTCGTCCTGTTCCGCATCCGCTTTGCGCGCCAGACCAAAATCCACCAGCTTCGGTTCACCCTCGGAATTGTAGAGGATGTTACCGGGCTTGATATCGAGATGCAGCAGGTTGTGATTGCTCGCGGCCTTAAGCGCGTCCGCCACCTTGATACCCACGTCCAATACGCCCAACTCCGGCACGCCGCCATCCTTCTCGATCCGGTCATCCACGCTGCCGCAATCCGCCAGCTCCATCACGATGTATTTCTCGCCGTCCCATTCGTCGAAGGCGTAGATGTGGATGATGTTCGTATGGTTCAGACCCGCGCATGCCTTGGCTTCCCGTGCGAAACTCTCTACCAGGGCCTTGTCCGTCGTGAACTCCCGGCGCATCAGTTTCACGGCCACTTCCCGTTCCAGCGAGGTATCGTAAGAGCGATAAACCGTGCCCATGCCGCCCGAGGCGATCACCGCGCGCAACTCGAACTGTCGCAACTTCAAAGGCAGCATCACCGGATGCCCGCACTTCGGACAGGGGGTGGTGGAAAGTGGCGCCAAAGTGCTGGGTATGAAGATGCTTTTGCCGCATTTACCACACGGCACCATCTTCAGGGACGATGTCCCACCTGCAGCCGGACTCAATGACACGGAACTCATGCTAATTTGTGAAGGACCCATAGGATAGCAATTTATAGCCGCCCTACAAGCCAATGTTCACCGGCCTGGCCTTTTGCGCAATCGCCAGTTTGCAGAATTCTCCTTACCGTTCGGTCAGGAAAATATTCGAAGTTGCGGCTGCCGCCTGGCGTCTTTAATAAGAACTTATGAAAGCCCGCCACCTTTTCTGCCTCTTCGCGCTAATGCTGGCCTGTCACCTCGGGGCAGCTGCGCCCGCCACGAATACCCCCGCGCTCAAGGTCGGTTATTGCGAGATGGATATCACGCCGGACATCGGCATGGAACAACCGGGCGGCTACGGCAAGTCCTTCCACCGCACCCTGCACGACCCGTGCAAAGCCCGCGCCGTGGTCTTTGATGACGGCCAGAAACGCGTCGCCCTTGTTGGCACGGATACGCTGATCATCCCGCGCGATCTAGTCTTGAAAGCCCGCACACGCATCAAGGCACTCTGTGGTATCGAGCCCGAGGCCGTGATGATCGGGGCCTCGCATTCGCACTCGTCCGGTCCCGTCGGCATGGTGCAACCGGGCGAGTTCGATCACGCCTCGGACCTCGTGAAGAAACTCGCTTACGAGCAATCCTCCTGCGCCGACCCCAAGTTCCTGAAATACGTAGAGGACCAGATCGTCTCCGCCGTGGTGCTCGCGAACAATCGCAGGGCAGAAGCGACCACGGGCTTCGGCTCGGGCATCGAGGACAAGGTCGCCTTCAATCGCCGTTTGCGGATGAAGAACGGTCTCAGTTACAGCCACCCCGGCGCGGGCAATCCCGACATCATCGGCTACGCAGCACCGGTTGATCCGCAAGTCGGCGTCATCGGCACGTGGGATAAAGCAGGCAAACTCATCGGTTGCGTGGTGAACTACTCCTGCCACGCCACGACGAATCCCGGCGGCATCTCGGCGAACTGGATCTACTACCTGGAGCAGATGATCCGCGGTGCCTTTGGCGATGAAGTCGTGGTGGTCTTCCTGCAAGGTGCGAGTGGTGACGTGACGCAGGTGGACAACCTCAGTCCTTACGCCCGCCCCGGTGCCGAGCAATGGTCGCGGCTCGTGGGCGGACGCGTCGGTGCCGAAGCCGTGAAGGTCTTGCTCAGCATGACCCCGGGCACCAATGCACCCGTGGATTTCAAGGCCAAGGTCTGGAATATCCCGCGCCGCAAACCTTCGCCCGAACACTTGCAACAGAGCCTGGACATCGTGCAAGGCGATCCGAAGAAATACAGCACCACCGAAGTGACCTTCGCGAAGGAGATCCTCATGCTCGATGCGCTCATCCAGAAGCATCCCTCCGTCGAGGTCGAGGTGCAGGCCATCCAGGTCGGCCCCGTTGTGTGCGTAAGCAATCCGGCGGAGTATTTCGTGGAATACGGCTTGGACATCAAAAAGCGCAGCAAGTTCCCACTGACCTTCCCCGTGGAACTCGCCAACGGCTGCGTGGGCTATGTGCCAACGCTCGAAGCCTTCGGCCCCAACGGTGGCGGCTATGAAACCCGCCTCACCGCTTATAGCAATCTCGAGATCAGTGCCGGCCAACAATTCGCCGACGTCGGCGTGGAACTCGCGAACTCACTGACACCCGTAAAGATCCCTACACCTCCACCCGCACCGCCTTTCCGTGCCCCGTGGCTCTATGGAAATGTGCCGCCGCAGGTGAAGTAAAAGCCCGGTCGTTCCCATTGCATTTTAATGTCACTACCGGCCCGCTCTGCTAGCCTTCGAAAACATCGCGCCACACCTTGAGGCACGCACGCATGAGCATCGACTACGATCACCAGCGGAACACGCACACCATCACCGGTGCGGAAGCGGCCCTGCCAGTCATGCTTCGTACCGTTCCCGCTACCAGCCTGCTGGATGTCGGTTGTGGCACGGGCACTTGGTTGCGCGCCGTCGCTGCTCAAGGCATCACTGATTTTTTGGGCGTGGATGGTATAGCGCTGGATGACCGCCAACTACTCATCCCCTCCTCGCAGTATCAACGCCATGATCTCACCAAACCTCTTCAGTTAGGCCGCCAGTTTGATCTCGTCCTCTGTCTGGAAGTGGCTGAACATCTTGATCCCGCTACCGCTCCCTGTCTGGTCGAGACTTTGGTCAACCACAGCAACCAAGTTTTTTTCTCCGCGGCCTGTCCCGGCCAACCCGGCCAGCACCACGTCAATTGCCAGTGGCCAGCTTATTGGCAGGGCCTCTTCAATGCTCGCGGTTACCTGTGTGAGGACGCCATCCGCTGGCAGCTCTGGGATGATTCACGTGTCGAGCCCTGGTATCGCCAGAATCTTTTTCTGGCGCGCAAGGACTCTGCGCATGCCGGTCAGGAACCACGTATATCATCCGTGGTCCATCCGGACATGCTCCCCCATTTCGAAGCCGCCCGCGCCGTGATGGCGGCGCAACAGCATCAGGCAAACTTGGAACAAGGCCACCTGCCCGCCACTTGGTACGCCCGGTTAACGCTACGTGCCTGGCGCCAAAAACTCCGTCGTCGACTATAAGTTGATCACGTAAGGGCTAAGACCGCTATCGGCTGCATGACAACTGCATCCGTCTGGTATCTTCCCTCTAGGCTTGCATAAAGCTCTTCCTCCGTCTTTCTTTCCCCCCACATGAAACTTATCCGTTTTGGGGAACCCGGCCACGAAAAACCCGGCCTGATCTTGGCCAATGGCAAACGCATCGACGCCTCCGCGTTCGGTGAAGACTACGGCGAATCTTTTCTGGCGAACGACGGCCTGACCCGTCTCGCTGCCTGGGCGGAGGCAAATGCCGCCACCGCACCGGAGATCCCGGCTGGTGTGCGTATCGGCGCACCGTTACAACGCCCGAGCAAGATCGTGTGCGTGGGCCTGAACTACGCCGATCACGCCAAGGAATCCGGCATGGAGATCCCGAAGGAGCCCGTGCTGTTCTTCAAGGCCACCACGGCTTATTGCGGCCCGTATGACGACGTCATCATCCCGCGCGGCTCGGTGAAGACGGATTGGGAAGTGGAGTTCGCCATCGTGGTGGGCAAGCGCGCCAGCTACGTGAGCGAGGCCGAGGCCTTGGATTATGTGGCCGGTTATGCCCTGCACAATGATTACAGCGAGCGCGAATGGCAGCTCGAACGCGGTGGCCAATGGGTGAAGGGCAAGAGCGCCGATACCTTTGCTCCGCTCGGTCCCTGGCTCGCCACGAAGGACGAGCTCGCCGATCCCATGAACCTGAACATGTGGCTCAAGGTGAACGGCAAGACGGTGCAGAACAGCAACACGCGCCAGATGGTTTTCCAGACCGCCAAGCTCGTGAGCTATATCAGCCATTTCATGACCTTGCTGCCGGGTGATATCATCAGCACCGGCACGCCTCCGGGTGTGGGCCTCGGCCACAAGCCCCCGGTCTACCTGAAGCCCGGCGATGTCGTGGAACTCGGCATCGAAGGCCTCGGCGAACAGAAGCAGACCGCCGTCGCCGCGAAGTAAGGTTAACGAACAGTTTTCACAAAGCCCCTCGTTCCAGATCGGAATGAGGGGTTTTGCATTATAGACTTGTTGCAGCTTGGACTCTTCAAAACTCGTTCATCATCCCCTACCTTTGCTGCGGTCTCATATAAAGAAAAAGGGCGGACTTTCGTCCGCCCTTCCTCTTAGTCAATTGTTTCGATGGTCTAGTCAAAAGCGTGGCCGGCGCAGCACAGCACGTTCTTGATCTTGTGGCGCACCAGTTCCTTCACCATGTCACGGGCCGGCGAGAGGTATTTGCGCGGATCGAATTCTTTCGGTTTCTCCCAGAGCACCTTGCGGATGCCGGCCGTCATGGCCATACGGAGGTCGGTATCGATGTTCACCTTGGTGCAACCCACGCGGCGGGCCACTTCGATGTCGGCTTCCGGCACACCAGCGGTGTCCGTACCCATCGCGCCACCGTACTTGTTGATCTCGTCAGCCAAGTATTTCGGCACTGAGGAGGCTCCGTGTAGCACCAGCGGGTAGTCGCCCATGCCGGCATCGCTCAAGGCCTTCTTGATGAGCTTGAGGCGTTCGAGATCCAAGTGCTGTTCGCCTTTGAACTTGTAAGCACCATGGCTGTTGCCGATGGCGATGGCCAGGGAGTCGCAGCCGGATTCTTTGACAAACTTCACAGCTTCATCGGGTACGGTGTAGTGGCCGCTGGCGGAATGAGCACCGCCTTCTTCGCCGTCGTCGAACTGCGCACCGACCAGGTGGCCGAGTTCGGATTCCACCACGCAATTATGCTTGTGGGCGTATTCCACGACCTTGCGGGTGATCTCCACATTCTTCTCGAAGCACTCATGGGAGGCATCGATCATGACGCTGGTGAAACCCTCGTCGATGCATTCTTTGCAGAGCTCAAACGTGTCACCATGGTCCAGATGGACGGCGATGGGGATGGTGGAGACGCTCACGGCGGCCTCGATGAGCTTTTTCAGATAGACCGGGTTCGCATAGTGACGCGCACCCTTGGAGATCTGCAGCATCACGGGTGCTTTTTCTTCTTCACAGGCCTCGATGATGGCTTGGAGGAGTTCCATGTTGTTCACGTTGAAGGCGCCCAAGGCGTATTTGCCCTTGAGGGCCTTAGCGAACAAGTCCGTTGTGTGTGTCAGTGGCATAGATTAAGTCCAGTTCAGAGTTTACCCGGCAAGAAGCCGGTAAAGCAAACAGGGTGGGAGTCTAGGCTGCTTCTTCCAAAAGAAAACCCTAATTTTTGGCTAGGGTGCCGCCCTTCGGCTGCCCTGTTTGCGGGCCAAAATCTCGGCGGCATCGTTTCGCTTGTATTCCAAGGCTATATCCAGCGCGGTTTTCCCCTGCCGGTTGGTGAGATCAGTCCGGGCTCCGTATTGTAAAAGCAATTCCAAGGCCTGGGTATCGCCGACCCGCATCGCGGCGGCATGCAAGGCGGTCCAACCGTGCCGGTTGTGGGCGTTAGGATCGGCTCCTGCTTCAAGGAGTAGTTTCATGGTCCTCATATCCGTATTGTGGACCGCGACTTGGAGGGGCGCCGGGTAGAAAGTGTTGGTGTCGTCCGGTTGTGCGCCATGAGCCAATAGCAGCCGGACAAGCTCTGGCTTCCGCCGGGCGGCAAAATAGATGGCCTGCAGGCCGCTCAGGGATTTTTGGTGTATGTCGGCGCCGGTTTCCAACAAGAGCTTGGTGAGGGGCAGGTTGTCCATCTCGATGGCGATCTGCAGGGGTGGCAGCCTTTCCGCTTCAAGATAGCGGAAGTGTTCATCCGGGTCCTCCTCCACCTTCACGGGCTTCATCACGATT
>CAZRGY010000269.1:0-6330 GCA_964599715.1 uncultured Verrucomicrobiota bacterium
CTAGTTTAACTTGTTTGGCTCTTCTAAGTGCAACTATCAGATGTTTCAGATCTTCAGTCATTAACTGAAGGAACAGTCTCCGATCAACCTTGCTCATAGGCAAAGTGGCACGAGGTGATAAATCAACATGGGCAGCCAAATACTTCTGTCCCCGACCATAGGATATTCCGCATACATTCAACGCTTCCTCCCATTCACCAAACCACCGATGAGACGCTATGGTTTCGTGCTCAAAATAACGCGTCAGCCTGTCTGCTTGTTGCTCTACAGTGACAATTCCAGCCCATCGACCACCTGTAAATTCACCGCAAGATGGATTTACCCCAATCGTCAGTACTTGTGCCTCTTCTAATCGTCCAAAAGCCGGAATTGGCCACACCTTCAATCCCGGACGGTATAGTGAAACGTATTTTCCATCTGAACGCTCTACCTCCTGATTCACGTATTTGAACCACTGGATTGTATCCATGCAAATGAGCTTACGTTTGCTTTTTGCAGAACACCAGCCTTTGACATTACACCAATCTCTGAAACTCAACTGCGCCAAGGTCTGGCAACGGACGAACGGCAGCTCGTCCCTACTAACAATTGGAAAACAAAAAAGCCCCGGACAACACTGTCCGGGGCTTTTGATATTCTAGGGAAAGAAGAGGCTTACGCCTTCTCTTCCGTGGAGCCGGCGGCGACTTCCTCGACCTTGGCGTTGAGCTGGAGGAAATCCAGCACCTTGGAGCTGAGGATGCGCTCGTTGATCTCGGCGAAACCGTTGTTCTTCTCGAGTTCCTTCACGAGCTTCTCGGGCTTCATCTGGTATTGCTGGGCCATGGCCATGACCTGCTGGGCCACTTCCTGTTGCTCAACCTTGATGCCTTCCTTCTGCGCGATGCGTTGGAAGAGGAACATCGCTTTCACGCGTTCCTTGGCCGTGTTGTTCGCCGTGGCGAAGATCTGGTCCTTGTTGGCCTCGATCACCTCGCGGTCCACGCCACGACGCTGGTTCTCGTTCACCACGTTGTAGATCATGCTGCGGGTCTCGCTGCTGACCACCGTCTCCGGCAGGTCATAGGAAACTTTGGCGAGGAGCGCTTGCACGAGCTGGTCCTTGAGGGACTGGTTCTGCTTGCGATCCAATTCATGCTGGAGGTCGTTCTTGACGCCTTCGTTCAGCTTGGCGAGGTCTTCGGCACCCCAGGACTTGGCGAACTCGTCGTCCAAGGCCGGAAGGGACTTCTCCTTCACCTGCACGATGGTGACTTCGTATTCACCCTTCTTGCCGGAGAGCGGCTGGGAAACGAAATCGGCCGGGAAATCCACGCTCACTTTGACCGTGTCACCCTTCTTGGCACCGTGCAATTGCTCGGTGAAGCCGGGGATGAACTGGTCCTTGGCCACGTGCATCCAGAAATTCTCCTGCTTGGTCAGGCCACGCGCGGTCGGGGCGATGTCGGTCAACGGCTTGCCGTCGCTCGTGCCGGTGTAGTTCACCACCACGTAGTCGCCCTCTTTCACTTCGCGGTCGAGGTCCGTGTAGGTGGCGCGCTGTTCGCGCAAGGTGTTCAAGGCGCGTTCCACATCGGCGTCCGTCACCACGGCCTTCTCACGCTTGATCTCAAGACCTTTGTATTCAGGCAGTTCGAATTCCGGCTCCGTCTCGATCGTCGCGGCAAACTGGAGGGACTGGCCCTTGCCGAACTGGATCTCCTCGATGTCAGGGTAAATGACCGGCTTGAGCTTTTCCTGCTCGAGCGCCTTGCGATACGAGTCCGGGATGAGCTTGCGCTTCACCTCTTCTTCGATCTTGCCCGCGTAGCTCTTCACCACGAGGTCGCGCGGCGCCTTGCCCGGGCGGAAGCCAGGGAGCTGCGCAAAGCGCTGAAATTCTTTCGTGACGCTGTCAAAAGCGGCGTCTACTGCCTGCACATCCACTTCCACGCGCAGCAGTTTCTTGCAAGGGGCCAAAGTCTCAACCGTTACATTCACAACTGTGTCCTTTCCGTCGGTAAACAAGGCAATACGGCCGGCCAACATGACCGGTCGCTCTAGCCATAAGGGCGAGCAAAATAGGTGCCTAACGGTAACGCGTCAAGCCCGCTGGCGGGTTAATTTGGCGTGTTTTTCCGTCATTTGGACCCGTGTGCAGGCTCTGTATTGGCATATTTCAGGCCGCTTTGAAATCGCCCAACATCTTGGCAACTCATGGTTTCCGCAGCACAAAACTGTAATACTGCATCTGGCCGGTGGCGAAGTTGCGGTAGACCACGGAGCCTTTCGTCCCGGCGAAGTCTTGGAACGATTTGAGCAACCACTTGGGGATGAGTTTTTGGATGAGTGTCTGTTTGCGAGTGTCGTCGATGTCCAGCGCCGCCAGCACATTCGGGGTGATATTGATTTCCCGCACGATCTCCAGCCCCGAGGCGCGCAACTGGGTGCGCCAGTGCCCCAGCTCCACATCATCCCGAAAATCCGCATACAGGAAATGGCCGCCGGGTTTGAGCACGCGAAAGACCTCGCCCAAGAACTTGGGGAAGTTCGGGTAGCAATGGGAGGATTCCACATTGATGACCGCATCGAAAGAGGATGACTCCACAGGGAGGTTCTCCGCGTCACCTTGCTGGAAGGTCAGCCCCTCGATGGTGACATAGCGTTCGCGGCAGAGGGCCACCGCCTTGTCGGAATAATCCACGCCCACATAGCGGGCCGCTTGCAGAAATCGCTGCAAGAATGCCGCCCCACCTCCCCGGCCACTGCCGACTTCGAGCACGCTCTTGCCCGTCAATTCCCCCGCGCTCGCCACATGATGATAGAGTTGCAGGCACCAGCGTTCGGATTCCAGTTCCGCAGGCACCGGCACGGTCTTCGCCTCAGGCAGGCCCGCGTAACCGTAATTCATGCACGTCCAGTCGGTGACCTGCCGGTAGCCAGCAAGGTAATCATACCAGCGGCGCCAGAGGCCTTTCTTGATCCACCCAAACGTGAGCAGCCAGGCAAAGAATCGCGTCAGCACGCGGGAGTTGTTTCATGCAGGTCGGGTCAGGGCAATCCCGCATTGCCGCGCGCCGGTCATTCTTGCCATTTGAAAAGTCAGCCGTGATACTGTCGCGCAATTCATCTGACCTATGCTGACACGCACACGCATCGCCTTGATCGGTTGTCTGCTGCTTTCCTGCCTGGCAGTGAGCGCGGCCGCGAAACGTCCGAACATCCTCTTCACCATCGCAGATGACTGGTCCTACGGCCACGCGGGCGTCTACGGGACGAAGTGGGTGAAAACGCCGGGCTTCGACCGGATCGCGCGGGAAGGTCTGCTCTTCCACAATGCCTTCACCCCGAATGCCAAGTGCGCCCCCTCACGCTCCATCATCATCACGGGACGTTACTCGTGGCAACTGGAGGAAGGGGCGAACCATATCGCCTTCTTCCCGGCCAAATTCAAATCCGTGGTGGAGGTGCTGGGTGAGCATGGTTACACGACCGGCATGACCGGCAAGGGCTGGGGACCGGGCATCGCCAAAGATGCCAATGGCAAGAACCGCGAGATGACCGGTAAACCATACCAGAAACAAAAGCTGAAACCCGAGACCACCGGCATCATCAACAATAACTACGC
This sequence comes from uncultured Verrucomicrobiota bacterium, assembly GCA_964599715.1. GTDB lineage: Bacteria > Verrucomicrobiota > Verrucomicrobiia > Limisphaerales > JAEYXS01 > JAEYXS01. The sequence goes on from CAZRGY010000269.1 coordinate 3,608, forward strand.
AGCGAACTTCGAGGATTTCCTCAACGACAAACCCAAAGATCAACCGTGGTTCTTCTGGTATGGCGCATTGGAGCCGCATCGCGGCTATGAGTATGGGTCCGGGGTGGCCAAGGGCGGCAAGAAGCTCTCGGATATCGATCGCGTACCGAGCTATTGGCCAGACAATGAGACGAGCCGGAATGACATGCTGGATTACGCCTTAGAAGTGGAACACATGGACAAGCATCTCTTGCTTATGCTGGAGCTGCTGGAAAAACGGGGGGAACTGGAAAACACCATCATCATCTCCACTTCGGACCACGGCATGCCCTTCCCGCGCGTGAAAGGACAGGCCTATGAAGATTCCAACCACATCCCGTTCGCCATCCGCTGGGGCGCTGGCATCAAAAAATCCGGACGCGTCATCAATGATTACGTGAACTTCACGGACATCGCCCCCACGTTGCTGGAGCTGGCGCAGATCGACCAGAAGAAGTCCGGCATGCAGCCCATCAGCGGCCTGAGCCTGACGGATATCCTCTACTCCACCAAAGACGGACAGGTGAACCCGAAGCGTGATCATGTGCTCGTGGGCAAGGAACGCCATGACATCGGGCGCCCGCATGATTGGGGCTATCCCATCCGCGGCATCATCAAGGATGACATGCTTTTCCTGCAAAACTTCGAGACGGATCGTTGGCCTGCCGGCAATCCGGAGACCGGTTACCTGAATTGCGATGCCGGAGCCATCAAGACTTGGATCTTGGAGAACCGTACCAACTTGGAGTCGAAGAAATTCTGGTCGCTCGCCTTCGGCAAACGTCCGGCTGAAGAATTGTATGACCTGAAGAAAGACCAGGATTGTGTCGTGAACCTGGCTTCCTCCCAAGAGATGGAGAAGAAGAAGCTCGCCTTGAAAAAGCAGATGGAGAAGGAACTGAAGGAACAAGGCGACCCGCGCATGTTCGGCAACGGCAAAGTCTTTGACGAATACATCTACGCCGCCGATGCCACGCGTAATTTCTACGAACGCTTCATGAAGGGCGAGAAGGTCAAAGCGGGTTGGGTGAATGATTCGGACTTCGAGAAAACCCCGGTGGAGTAAATCGTATGCGTCACCGCTTCAGCCTGCTGGCGACCTTGGGAATGCTGGCCATTGGTGCCGGATGCGCGACTGATGGCAGCGACCAGAGTTCCCGGCTGAAAGTGCGCACGGATTTCCCGGGCGGCTCCGCGCATGTGGAGCAGTTGTCAACCGAGAGCAAGACCATCCAACTCACCCCCACCTCACATCCGGGCCGGGGCTGGGATGCGTGGTGGTATTTCAAGTTGGAGGGAGTGAAGCCCGGGGAAACCATCACGCTCGATGTCGGCAAAGGGATCTGGGCCACACCGGATCAGGCGATGTTCAGCTACGACAAGGTGACGTGGCAGCACACCTCACCCGGGAAACGGCAAAAGGACCGCATCGTCTATCAACACACGGTGGAAAAGACTCCGGTATGGTTTGCTTGGGGACCGCCGTTTGTCTTGCGTGACGCGGAGCAATTGATCGACGAGGTCTGTGCCCGTTCCCCCTATGCGAGCCGTTTCGTCCTGGCCAGATCGAATGATGGCCACACGATACCCGCACTTAAAGTTTATGACCCAAGTGTTCCCGCCGAGGAAAAGGCGGGTATCTGGGTACAAGCCCGGCAGCACGCGTGGGAGAGCGGCTCCAGTTGGGTGGGCAAGGGCTTCATCGATTGGGTCGTCTCCGATGACCCGCAAGCCAGGGCACTCCGGCAAAAGGCGGACATCTACTTCGTGCCCATCATGGATGTGGATAATGTGCAACGCGGTGCAGGCGGCAAGAACGCCACGCCGCATGACCATAACCGCGATTGGAGCGCCAGCCCCCTTTACCCGGAAGTGGCCGCCGCACAACAGCACATCCGGGAATTGAACCGGATCGGACGCTTCGACCTCTTCGTGGACCTGCATAATCCGGCCCCGAATGACAAGCGGCCATTCTACTTTGTGACCGTGGCGGAATACCTCAGTGCCCAAGGCGCGAAGAATCTGAAGGACTTCTTTTTGTGTTCAAAGGAAGCCATCAACGGCCCCCTGCCCTTGCTGGATAAAGCCCGGGAATCCGGACCGGAATACGACAAGGCCTGGGATAAGATATCGAAGAACTGGGTGACCAAACACACTGCGGGTCATGTAGTCGCCATCACTTTGGAGACCTCGTGGAATACACCACAGAGCACGCAAGAAGGTTATCTTACGGTAGGCCGCCAGCTAGGTGAGGCGATCGCCAAGTATTTCGCGGAGCCGCGCCGCTAATCCTCACTCGAGGAAATCTTTTGTCTTCGGCTTGGCCGCAGGCTTGGCGGTGACATCCACCGGCAGGCGCGGAGGCGGCTCCTTGGACTTGGCAGCCCGGGCGGCAGCATAATCAGTGAAGCGTTTCTGCGCTTGGACCAGTTCCTCGGGTTTGAATTTGGCCGCCAAGTTTTTGCGCAAGGTTTCGCCATCAGCAAGGCCCTCAGCGGCCGAGAGCGCATACCATTTGTAAGCTTCCAAAAGATCCGGCTTCACGCCCATGCCTTTTTCATAAAAGACCCCGGTGGCTTTTTGAGCGGCAGAATCATTCTGTTCGGCGGCAAGCCGATACCATTTCAGGGCTTCCTGATAATTCTTCTGCGGCGTACCCAATCCCTTTTCCCAGCAGACACCCAGATTATATTGGGCGGGAGAAA
>CAZRGY010000270.1:0-6310 GCA_964599715.1 uncultured Verrucomicrobiota bacterium
TTCCCGTTGCTTGCCGTTCAACTTGGCGGTGACGGTTACTTGAAACGTGGCGCTACGCTGACTCATCAACCGCGAGGCATTGGCTGCGCCTTGGCCGATGAGCCCCAAGTCACCGAGGATTTCTGGCAGAGATTGGTATAGGAAATCATCTTCGTTGCCATCGAGACCATCCGGTCCTCTGCGCCGCTGCAGAAAATTATCTACAGTATTGGGATCGATTCCCGGTATCAATAGCAGCACCTCACGAGGAGCGGTTCGCGGATTGATGACGCGGGCGGAAATAGGGGTGAACATGTCTTTCAGGCCGGCCACCGGGACGACATCAGACTGCGGCGTGCCGGGTGGACCGACGCGACCGCCAGAGGGCAAGGCGCCACCAATGGTCGCACCGGGTCCGTAGAAGATCTCGGGCGTCACCCCCTTGATGCGCAACAGCTCTTCGAGGTCGTCAATCGGGCCATCCTTGGCCATGTAAGGTGGTGAGAGGGAAAGGTAATAGTCCGATTCCGCACCGTTGAGCATCGTGGCATCATCGGTATCGCGCCAGTCGATGATGCAGTCGACCAATTCAGGAGCCAGAGTGGGGTCCACGCCCGCTACGTCCATGGCCAGGCGCAGGGCGGTTTCATCCGCGAGATTGATGTTATAGAAGCGTTCGAGATCGATGATCTTGAGGGATACTTTACCGGCACCGATCTGGATATCTTGCAGGGGGAAATTGATGGCATTCAGCACTTCATTGGTGGCATAGGGACCGCCTGCCCAGTACTGATACAAGGCATCGTAATTGCCTTCATTTGGTATCGTGAGATGTTGGGCCAGAACCCAGCGTGCGGCCTCCACCCCGGACCGGCCCAGCCACTCCATCTCCGTATCAAAGGAGGCATTACGTGCCAGTTTCACCTCCACGGACATGGACTTGGCAAAACCGAACGCAATTACTCCCAGTACCGTGATGACCATGAGGACCATGATCAGCGCGATGCCGGAACGCCTTACTTTAGCGTTATGATGAAGGTGCGTTTTCATCGTGGACCTCCAGGTCTCAGAGGGCCTTGTGGTGTCCCAGTAGGAGGCGGGTTGCCTTGGCGTCGATTGCCGCCTTGTGTGCCTTGCCCCTGCCCCGGTCCAAATCCATACTGCCCGCCGCCACTCCCATTTGGGCCTTGACCATTCCCGCCGTCTCGCCGCCGCTGTCCCCCGCCTGTGCCTCCGGGCACAACTATAGGCTTGCCGTCGGGTCCCATGATTACTTGGTTATTGTTGCCGCCTGCTCTCCCACCCGTTGCATCTGGCATCTGGTAATCTTTGGTGATGGCTGTGCCCGCCAGATAAATCGTCTTTGTCTGCAAACTCTGTTGCGAGGCATAGGGGGAATTGTTCTGCCCACCGAAACCCATGGAGACACGCACCATGCGGGGCACGGAGTTTGTCTCCAGCCACTCGTAGGCCCAGTCCTGTAGGCTATCATCCCAAAACTCCATGGTGAAGTGACTGATGTTGGTGGCCAAGGTGATGGTGTAAGGTGCCTCGGTATCTTCCAGCACTTGCAAGGTGGAGGATTGCAGCATCACCAGTTCATTGTTGCCGCCGGCTCCTTGGATCACTTCAAAGGCCACCCGACGGATCGGCTGGTCAGGAAACAAACCGCTGCCGGGAAAACTGGAGGGCAACCGTGAGACCAGGCTCAGGTAGGCGAAGTCCGCGGTCGTATCCGCCTCAAAACTGTAAAAGGCAGCATTCTCCGTAAAGAAGACGGTCGAAGAGATGGCATCCTCCACGCACTTCACGGTGATGCGTGAGCGCTGCACTTCTGCCGCTGCTTTGGCTCCTGCCTTGGAACTGCGCAAGATGGCCGCCCAACTGGCATAGATAGCACCGATGATGACCATGAAAATGGCCATGGCGATGAGGATCTCCACCAAGGTGAAGCCTCGTCGTCCATTGCTATGGCTGGTCAGGATCATGGGCGCCTCAGACTGGGTAGTGTGGTACGTGAACCGGAGCTGGCGGCGGCCCCGGCTTGTGGAGCGCCTTGCGGCCGGAACATCAGCACGGTCAAAGGTGTTTGCACCATCTTGCCGCTGAGAGGTTGGCTCACCACGATGTCCACCTGAAAGAGGCCGTTGGAGGAAACCTCCGTGGCCGTCCACGTGTATTGGATCTCGGGATGGTCCGGCCCGAGGTCGCCTGATTCGGAAGACGCGTCTTCCAATTGGTTCGTCAAGGCGACCAAAGCGGCCACAGCCCCCGGATCGGCGAGCGGTTGTTGCAATGCCCGGGCCATCTTGAGATTGCGTGAGGTCAGCTCCAAAATGGCGAAGATGGCCATGAAAAACACCGCGATAGCGATCATCACCTCCATGAGGGAGAACGCGCGGCGGCAATGTTTTTTAAGGACGATCTTCATTTCTTCATCTGGGCGATCTGTTCTTCCGTCTTCAGGTCGGCATGACCGGTGATGACATCCAAGTGGATCATGCGCCGCTTGCCGGTGCTGGGCTCGAGCAACACGGCGGTGAATTCATCGCAGGTTCCGTTGGGGAAGAAGCGTACGCGCACTTCGGATTCACCAGTTTGCACGGCATCTTGAAAATTCACGGCCAGCATCTCGAAGGCGATGGTGTCCGGCAGTTTTTCACTGAAAGTGGTGCTGCCGCCACTGCTGGTCTGGCCGCTCAACGGATCGACGGTGTTGGCGGCCCCGCTCTGCACACGGAAAGAAGTGCTGTTACCCGTGGCGGACACGATCAGCTCCGCTGGAACACCACTGAGGATCGCTGAAGCCCGTGCCGCCGCGCAGCCTTCCATGAAATCATTCACGGCCTGCTGCAGTGGCTGGCGTTTGAAGGTCTGCACAAACGTCGGCATGCCCCACGCCATGATCAGCCCCATGATCATCACCACGATGATAATCTCGACGAGCGTGAAACCGCTACGTTTATGGGGACGGATACGCATGGGAGCTTTTACTGCTGCATGTCGATGTTGGACGTGATGGCGAACATCGCCCCCAGCACGCAGTAAAGGAGGAAGCCCACGAAGACGGCGATACACACGATCATCACCGGCTCGATCAAGTTGGTCATCACGCGCAGGCCGATGGCCAGTTCGCTTTCGTACGTATCCGCGAGATTCTCCAGTGAGCCCGGCACGTCACCGGTCTCTTCACCGATCTTCAGCAGATCGATCATCAACTGCGGGAACAATCCGCTCTTGGCGAGCGGTTGGGCGATGGTTTTGCCGTCTGTCACCTCTTCACGAGTGATGGCGATGGCTTCCTTGATCATCACGTTGGGGATGACCTGTTCGGTGATCTTCAAGGCGTTGAGCACCGGCACACCATTGCGCAACAGCGTGGCGAGGGTGCGGCAGAACTGGCCGAAGAGATTGAGCCTTACCACCGGTCCCAGCACCGGAGCTTTCAGGCTCACGCGGTCCAGCGTACGGCGACCGGACGCGGAGGCCTTGTAGCGGTTGAACAGCAAGATCAGAGTGAAGGCGCCCAGGAGCATCAACCACCACCAACTGCTGAAGAAATTGCTGGACTTCACGAGGAACTGGGTGGCGGCCGGCAGCTCCACATTCATGCCCGTGAAGATTTCCATGAACTTCGGCAACATGAAGGTCATGAAGAAAAAGATGATGACGATACCCACGCACATCACCATGGCGGGATAGATCAGGGCGGAGATGAATTTCGTGCGCACCTCGGCGAAGCGCTCGTAATGAGCGGAGAGACGGCGCAACACTTCTTCCAATGCGCCGGATTGTTCACCGGCGCGGACCATGTTGATATAAAGCTCCGTGAAGATCTCAGGTTGCTTGGCCATCGCGGCCGAGAGACTTTTGCCCTCCACCACATCTTGCCGGAGCTGCTTGGCTACGGAGGAAGGGATGCCCTTGGTGCTGATGCTGGACATGCTGTTCAAGGCGGAGACCAAAGGCATACCGCAATGAAGCAGGTTGGCGAGTTGTTGGGTGAAGCGGGCGAGCTCCTCCAGTTTCGGCTTGGTCTTACGCTGAAAAATCTTTTGCAGGGCGGGCGGCAAGACGATGGCCTGGCCTGGCCCATTCTCCTTGCGCACGGCCACTGCGGCTCCGCCCTTGGTGGCGGTGACGGCCACCGGGAACAACCCCAGCTTCTGGATCTGGAGCAATGCGGCCGGGCGATCCACCACGTCCAGCATGCCCTCCACTATTTCTCCACTGCGCTTGCGCGCACGATATGCAAACTGCGCCATAAGTCTCTAGTGCACTAAGTTCAAAACCGGTCGGGGCCAAAAGTTGTCATTCCGGTGTCCACTTCCTATCCCACCGACTCGCCCGGCTGGCAAGCAGGCAGGTGGAAGATGGGGAGATTTAACACTTTCCTGACATAATAAACAGGTGTTTTTGCCCCCGCTCATAAAGACGGCTAATCGATGGGCGCCGCCGACCAAAGTCTGCTTTGCTTCTCAAGCGTTACTGTTTGCTACGGCGGAAACTACCTTCTCATTCAAACTCCCCCGGCGGTATCCCTCCAGATCCAGCGTGACGTGTGCATAACCGATATCCTTTAACCGACCAGCTACCTGCGCATACGTCTCACCCGCCAGCAGGCGTGGAATCTCACTTGGCCCGACTTCGATGCGCGCGAGGTGTTTCGCACTTTGCCCCTCTGCCTTTGCCCCCAGTTCATGATGTCTCACCCGCACATCGTAGAAGCCCAAATCGCGCAGAACTTTCTCCGCCTGCTCGATCATGCTGAGCTTCACCCGGGTGACCGGTTCGCCGTAGGGGATGCGTGAGCTGAGGCAGGCCATCTGTGGCTTGTCGGCGGTAGGCAGGCCCAGTTCGGCGGAGAGCTCACGGATCTCGGCTTTCGTCAGCCCGGCTTCTTTCAAAGGGGCGCGCACTTGAAATTCCTTCGCCGCTTGGGCACCGGGCCGGAAGTCACCGATGTCACTGGCGTTTTCTCCGTAAGCGATGACGGCGAACTTCTCTTTTATCGCCAACGGCTCGAGTTCCGTGAACAGCTCGTGCTTGCAGAAGTAGCAACGGTTCACCGGGTTCGCCAGATACTCGGGGTTGTTGAATTCATCCGTGGCGATGACGCGCACGGGAAATTGAAAACGCCCGGCCAGTTCCTTCGCTTCGGCCAATTCCTCACGCGGCAGGCTCGCTGAATCCGCGATGACCGCGAGCGTCCTGTCCCCCAGTTCTTGATGTGCGACCACAGCGAGGAACACGGAATCCACCCCGCCCGAATAGGCGACGAGGCAGGAACCGTAACCGCGCAGCAATGCGCGCAAGGCCTGAAGTTTGGCTTGAGCCACAACGGAAAAGTGCCATGCAAACGGCCCGCCCGCAATGGGGAAGGGTTTGGGCAGTCATTCTCGCCGACTCCAGATAGTTTCCCCAATCCGTTGTTGGCATCCCCTGAAATATGGTGGAACCTGTGTCCTGTCATGCTGTTGAGCATCTCGCACATCACCGTCTATCGCTACAGCGAGCCCGTCTTGCTGGGGCCGCACCGCCTCATGGTGCGCCCGCTGGAGGCGCATGACGTGCAGATCCGGAAGTCTGCCCTGCTGATCTCCCCCAAGCATAACATCCGCTGGATTCACGACGTCTTTGGCAATTCCATCGCCCTCGTCGATTTCCTGGAGAACGCCACCGAGATGCGGGTGGAAAGCACGGTCAACCTCGAGCAATTCAATACGAACCCGTTCGATTTCGTGCTGGATCCGAGCGCGCAAGAGCTACCGTTTTACTATCAACCGGATGAGATGCCCGACCTCTCACCGTATCTCCAACGGCAGCATCCTGAAGATGATCAGGCCATCCGCCATTGGCTGCGCCCCTTCCTGAACATCCAAGGCCGGGGGAAGACGCTGGATTTCCTCATCGCACTGAACAAGTCCGTGCCCATGTTCTTCACCTACCGGCGGCGCGAAGAGCCTGGGGTGCAGACGCCCGGTCAGACCCTGAGTTATCGCTCTGGCTCCTGCCGTGATTTCGCCTTTCTGCTGATGGAGGCTGCGCGTTCACTCGGTCTCGCCGCCCGTTTTGTCAGTGGTTATCTGTGTCAATCAGCCGGGAGCGTGTATCAGGCCGCTATGGGGGCCACGCATGCCTGGACGGAAATCTATCTGCCTGGAGCCGGTTGGCGTGGCTTTGATCCCACGTGCGGCATTCTCGCTGCCGATTCCCATGTCCGCGTGGCGGTCACCCGTACTCCTTCGCAAGCGGTGCCGGTCGGCGGTAACTTTACCGGTTTCCCCATGCACTACCGCGGCATGCAAGTGATGGTGGATGCCCGGGTGGT
>CAZRGY010000271.1:0-6290 GCA_964599715.1 uncultured Verrucomicrobiota bacterium
AAACCCAACCCAGCCAGCACCACGACTGACAACAAGGTCAACAAAATCAGTGCATTCCACTGCGCCCACAGCAGCGCCGAGATGTCCAACGCCAGCACGATCATCAAACCGCCCATCGTCGGTGTGCCTTTTTTGCTGAGGCGCGCTTTCAAGTCTCCGCCTTCCTCAGCCTTATCCAGATAGTCCTGACCAAATTTCAACTGTTTCAACCAGCGGATGACCTTCGGGCCCAGCCAGAGGCTGAGCAAAAGGGCCGTCACTGCCGCGCCTGCGCTACGGAAAGTGATGTAGCGAAAGACGTTCAGAAAGGAGACGGAGCTTTCCCAGCTTGTCCCCTGGCTTTCTGCCAATACGTATTGTGTCAGGTAATATAGCATCCAATCCCTCTAACCCCTGGCCGCCATTTCCCTCACCCGCCGCTCGCCGATCAGCCGGATGGCGAACCGGGGCAAACCGACCCGGGCAGCCAAGCGGGCCTGCCGTTCGTTGCGTTCTGCCAGTCCGTCATCACGCCATTCTTCGCTTTCACCCGAAGCATGCGCGTGACCCGCCGCGACTTTATCTGCAGTTTTTGTCATAAGCCTGTCGTGCTTTCCAAATCAGTCCAAACCTTCCAAGACCCGCTCCACCTGGCTGCTGCGGGAAGCCTTCAACAGCAGCATGTCTCCCGGTCGTAACCAGTGCCGGAGTTCGGATGACGCCACGCTGGTATCCTGGCACTCTTTGACCATCTGGATACCGCCGACCTTCGCCGCACTCGCCGTCACCTGCCCCATCCGTCCAACCGCCAACAAAGCATCGATCTTTAGATCCGCCGCATGCCGGCCGACTTCCGCATGTGCAGCCGCCGCTGAGGCACCCAGTTCCGCCATATCGCCGATCACTACCATCCGCCGGCCTTTGCAAGGCAGATCCACCAAAGTTTGCAACGCTGCCAGCATCGAATCCGCATTGGCGTTGTAACTGTCATCCAACACCGTCACACCTCTGCGCTCGGAGATTTGCAGACGCATCTTCGGCACCGGACATTCAGCCAACCCGCGTTTCATCTCGGCCGCCCCGATTCCCAGCTCCGCACCCACCGCCAGAGCCAACAAAGCATTCGTGATCTGATGCCGTCCCAACAAGGGCAGTTGATACACCCCGTTGAACTCCGGCTTGGGCGCTGTGACTTCCAGTTCAATGCCCAGCAGTCCCGACTGGACCAGCTTGCCCGACCAATCTCCGCGACCACGCTGGCTGACCGTCACCACCGGGCATTTAGCCCGTCGCAATATCTGCTCCATCCATGGGCTGTCCAGATTCACGAACAGCCGCCCATCAGCCGGCAGCAATTCAGCCAGACAACCTTCTTCCTGCGCTACCCCGACCAGATCGCCAAAAAATTCCAGATGTTCACGGCCAATGCTCGTGATGACGCCATACTTCGGTTTGATCAGGTTCACCAACGGGGCAAGTTCCCCCGGATGATTCGTACCTGCTTCCAAAACGGCCGCCTCATGCTTGGCCGACAGATTCAGCAAGGTAGCGGGCACCCCGATATCATTGTTGAAACTTGCCTCGCTCTTCAGTGTCACCAACTGCTGTTTCAACACCGAAGTGATCAATTCTTTCGTCGTCGTCTTCCCGTTGGAGCCTGCAACTGCCACCACCGGAATCTTGAATTCCTTACGGTAACCGGCGGCGATCTGCCCATAAGCCACTCGCGAATTCGGCACCAACAATACCGGGCATGGATTCCAGCCAGCCGGGACTTTCCCCTGCTCCGCCACCACGGCCACCACACCCTTGGCGGCCACTTCATCCAGAAAGCGATGTCCGTCAAACTTCTCGCCCGCGATCGCCACGAAGACATCACCCGCCGAAACCTTGCGTGAATCCGTAGAGATGCCTCCGGCCATCACTCCGTCCACCTTGCCGTGAACCTGAGCCCCACAACTCTCCGCGATCTTCGATAACGCCAGTTTTTCCATGCTTCTTACCGTATCACCCTTTAGACACCCGAAAACCCGATGGCTTCCAGTGTTTCCTGTGCATAGACGCGGTCATCGAACGGCACCACCGTGTCCTCAAATTCCTGATAGGTCTCATGGCCCTTGCCCGCGATGAGAACCAAGTCACCGGGTTGCGCCATGCGGATGACTTCATCGATCGCCCGACTGCGATCCAGTTCCACCTGATATCCATCCGCCCGCACCGTGCGAAATCCTTCCTCGACCATCGCCGCGATGGCTTCGGGTTGTTCCTTGCGCGGATTATCCGTGGTGATGAACGTGTAGTCGGCCAACTCCGCCGCCACCTTACCCATCTTGGCCCGTTTGCCCGTATCGCGACTGCCACCACAACCGAAGGCGAGCAGCAACCGGCCGCTTGTCAGTTCGCGCATCGTTGAAAGCACATTACGCAACGCATCGTCCGTGTGCGCGTAATCCACAAAAACACCGAACGGCTGTCCGGCATTCACCGCTTCTAGCCGGCCCGGCACCGGAGGAATCGAAGCCAGTGCCTGCTGGATGTGTTCCAGCTTAACCTCCAAGGCGAGGGCAGCTCCGATAGCAGCCAAGGCGTTGTAAACATTATGCCGTCCGATCAAAGGCAGCTTGATGTCGAAGGTCTGCGTATTCGTCAGCACCGTGAACAACGTCTCCATTGCTCCGAGTTTGACATTCACTGCCCGCAGTTTGGCGCTGTCTTTGAGACCGTAGCTGAGATTCACTTCCAATTCAGAGTCCAGCCCCAGACGCTCACCGAAAGTATCGTCGATATTGATGACGCCCGTGCTTTTCTTTCCACCGGAGAACAAAGGGCTGAACAGCTTCTTCTTGGCCTGATAATAGGCCTCCATGTCCTGATGATAATCGAGATGGTCTTGCGTCAGGTTGGTGAAGATGCAGACATCAAAATCGACCCCATGCACGCGGCCTTGGTCCAGGGCGTGGGAACTGACTTCCATCACGCAAGAACTGCAACCCGCCCGGGCCATCTGGGAAAGCATCTGCTGCGTCTCCAACGCTTCCGGCGTGGTGCGATGAGCCGGAATCATCCGGTCGCCCACTTCGTAACGCACGGTACCGATCAGTCCGGTCATCTGACCGGCCACTTCCAGGATGCGCTTCACCAAGAATGAAACAGTGGTCTTACCGTTCGTGCCAGTGACACCGATCACCTTCATCTTGCGGCTCGGGTACTGATAATAAGCCGCCGCCAATCGCGCGAGCGCTTCCCGTGAGTCGGCCACTTTCACCTTTGTGGCCCGCAAGGAGGAAAAGCCGTTCTGCTCACAGACCACTGCGGCCGCTCCCCGGTCGATCGCGTTGGCGATGTAATCGTGCCCATCCACGTTTTGTCCCCGCACCGCCACAAAAACCATCCCTGGCGTGACCCGTCGGGAATCATAGGTGATACCCAACACATCACGATGCAGGTTGCCATCCACCCTCATCGGCTGGAGGTCGTTGATGAGATCTTTGAGTTGCATGGCGGGGTGTGGTCAGTTGCGACGTGCAGTCAGCAAACCCGGCCTTTGATTGGGGTTGTTGGTGAATTGTGGATCCGGCACCGGCAGCTCAGGACGCAGGTTGAGATAGCTGGCCGTACGTTCCGCGATGTTGTGAAAGAACGGTGCTGCGGTTGTGCCGCCGTAGTAACCCTGTTTCGGTTCATCAAAAACTACCGAGATGCACAATTCCGGATCATCTGCCGGGAAGAACCCGATGAATGAGGAGAAATACATGCCTGGGGCATAAGGCGGCTTCTGTGCCGTGCCGGTCTTGCCTGCCACCGTGTAATATTCCAAAGCGGCCTTGGGAGCCGTACCATTCGTAGCCACCACCGTCTTCAAAGCCTGCACCATCTTGGACGCAGCCTCGGCACTCACGACCTGACGGATCATCTGCGGCTGATACCGCACCACGGTCCGTCCCTGCTGATCTTCCAACCGGTCCACCAGCATCGGGCGCATCGCCTTGCCGCCGTTCGCGATGGTGGACATGGCCATCACCATCTGCAGCGGAGTCGAGGCGATCTCATGGCCCATGGGGATGCGCGAGATGGAAAGTTTGTTCCAGTTCTTCACCGGATGCACGATCCCGGCCACCTCTCCCGGCAAGGGGATGCCGGTACGATCTCCGAACCCAAAGGATCGGATGTAGTCATGCAACCCTTCTTCCCCCAGCTTGAAACCGATCTTGGCCGAACCGATGTTGGAAGACTTCGTGATGATCTCCTCCACGCTCAAAACACCGTATCCGTGATGATCCCGGAGCAGTTTCCCCGCGTAATAGAACCGGCCGTTTTCGCAGTCGAATTTGTCGTGCAGCGTTACCAAGCTTTCATTCAACGCACCGCTCACCACCACGATCTTGAAGGTGGAACCAGGTTCCGAGATGTCACAGATCACGCGGTTACGACGGGCAGCAGCTTCATAATCGCCCGGTTTGTTCGGGTCAAACGTCGGCAAAGTCGCCATCGCCAGAATCTCCCCGGTCTTCGGCCGGACAACAATTGCGGACGCACTGATCGGCGTATGCTTCTTCATCGCTTCGGCCAGTTCCGTCTCGACGATGTGCTGGATACCGGCATCGATTGTCAGCACCACATTCAAACCGTCACGTGCTTGCACTTCCTGTTCCCGGAAGGGCACCACTTCACGGCGTGAACGATCCGTCTCCGTCATCCGCCAACCACGAACTCCGGAAAGCTTGGAATTCAATGTGCGCTCGATGCCTTCGATCCCCGTGGTCTCGATCACCCGCTCACCATCGATCACGCGCTCGCCCATGCCCACAAATCCCAAAACATGCGCCGCCAGCGACTCGTTCGGGTAAACGCGCTGTTGATCGTCCAAACTGTCCGCAAAAACGGACTTGTGACGCAAGTTGCGATAGAATCCCCGCTCAGTCCGCGTCAACTGCGTTTCATCCACCGGCAGCTTCAGGTCTTCCATGGTGTCCATGATGGACTGCCAGGTCTCGACCTTCACCTTGCGCTTGAGAACAACGTAACGATTCGTGAGGACATTCCCAAGTTCATTGGTGCGAAGGCGCGGCTGCAGGCGTTGTGCCAACTCCGCTTCATTCACTTCCAGCAAAGGAGCGATCGCCCGGGCGACTTCTTGGGCATGCGGCCCGATCAATGTCGGATCGGCACAGATGGTTTTGACGAAGACGCTCGTGGCCAGCAAATTGCCGCGCACATCACGGATCTCACCACGACGGGGCTCGAAGAGGATGCGCCGCTGGGTATTGTTCTTCGCCCAGTCGCGAAGTTCATCGTGGCGCAGGACCTGAAGGTCAACGAGGCGGTAGCCCAGCGCGCAAAACGCCGTCACCAGCAAAAATGCCAGCATCAGCAAACGGCGATATGGGACCGACATGACCATGATTTTGAACCTTAAATTGCCCGCCGCCAGCGGCCTCCGGTTTCCCGGCCGAAAGCCCGCTTGCGACGGCAAAAAATTGTTTGTTTGGCAACACTACTGATTATTTGCCCCACCCCTGACCGTGGATGCCACCGGGCGCTCCATGGTCACCTGACCGCCGTCGTAAGGCAGTTCCACCATCCGCACTACCTGGCCAGGCTGCGTCGGAACCAGGCCGAGCTGCAGTTCGCGCACCCGCACATCGATCACGCGAGGCGACCGCATCTGGGCCAGTTGATCGCTGCGCAGCTTGTTCTGACGCTTCAATTCCGAAAGCTTGAGCTCACGCTCTTTGATCTCTTTGCCAAGCGCACCGATCTGGCTCTTCTGCCAGACAAAGCCGATCGCCGCCGTGGCGATGAACAGGCAGATCAGGACGGCCTTGATCGCCGGTCCAAACCGCACACCCGCTGCTTCATTTTTCCGATTCCGTGCCATCTTTTTCTTTTTTCTTAAACTTTTTCCAGCACCCGCAATTGCGCGCTACGCGCTCGGGGATTCCGGGCCAGTTCCGCCTCGCCCGGCAGGATCGCCTTGCGGCTCACCCAACGCATCTTGGGCACACAGTCCTGTCGCAACTCCGGCACATCCACTTCCCCGGGGAAGGTGTAGTCCCGCGCCATTTCCCGGCCCCACAACTTCACCGTCCGGTCTTCCAACGAATGGAACGTGATCACTGCCAGACGCCCGCCGGGTTTCAAAACTTCAAACGCCGCCGCCAAGCCCCGCTCCACACATCCGATCTCATCGTTCACCGCGATCCGCAGGGCTTGAAAAATTTTGGTGGCCGGATGCGCCTTGCGCCCGGCCCGGGGCGACACTCGCTCGATCAATTCAGCCAACTGTCGGGTCGTCGTGAAGGGCCGGTCTT
>CAZRGY010000272.1:0-6282 GCA_964599715.1 uncultured Verrucomicrobiota bacterium
CTCTTCGGCGTGTATGGCGTGGATGACGGGCAACGCATCCAGGTGCAGAACAATGACAACTGCAAGACCAACTGCCCGGCTTGCTCACGTGTGTGCCCGGAAGCGGCCATCATGTTCCCAAAATACAAGGCCGGTCCCATCAATGGCGACGTGGTGAGCGATAGCGACCTGAACCGGGAAAAGATGAAGATCGATATCTCCGCCCTGCTCGGTGGTGATGTCTATCACATGCTCCGGGAACGGAGTGAGAAGGCGCAGTCCCGCTTCTCCAAAGAGCGAGATGCGGAGAAGGCTTTGACGGAGCGCCAGAAGTGCTTGGTTAAGCTGGCCAAGTCGGGTGACATTCCCGCCGAGGTGCTCATGTCCCTGCCATCACCGGAGGAGATCGCCCGTCGCGCGGAAGAAGCCAAGTCCAAGGCGAACGCGGCCTTGGCGGCCCAACCACCCAAGACTTGAGCCGCATCTTGTCTTGCCCTTGCCAAAATCCGAAAAAGGCTCGACCCTCGGCGGCGAGCCGTTCAATAATCGCCAAAAGCCAGAAAACTCGTTCCAAATACCGGTGTTAGATGAATTCAGGGAACGGGTTCGAGCGTCTGAACGTCAATCGCAGTTACCTGACGACCATGCAAACCGCGCCACTCATCATACCGCGCCCGGTGCCGCAACAGCGGATCCGGACGCCGAAGAAGAATATCCCGCAGACCAAGATATTGCGCGATCATGTGCAGAAAGCCGTGCGGCAGTATGTGGCGGAGAACCAGTTCGTGCCCCCCGTGCCGATGGAAGATCTCAAGGTGCACGCGGATACGCTTATCGCGCAGCTCAAGATGGATCCCATCTACCGGGATTACATCGGGGTATTGCTGAACAATGAGGTCTGGCGCGAAACGCTCGCCAGCATTCCCTACGAGCGCCGTCTTTTGCTTTTGCCCAAATGCCTTCGCGTGGAGAGCAAGTGCCCGGCGCCTTTCGATGAGTTTGGTCTGCTCTGCAAGCAATGCGGGCTCTGCACTATCCAGGATTTGCAATCAGAAGCCGAACGGCTCGGCTACGCGGTCTTGGTGGCGGAAGGTTCCGCCATCGTCATGTCCCTCATCCAGACGGGCAAGATCGACGCTATCGTGGGTGTGAGTTGCCTGAGCGTTTTGGAACGCGCTTTCCCTTATATGGAAGCAGCGGCGGTTCCGGGCATCGCCATTCCCCTGCTGCAGGATGATTGCATCGATACCACCGTGGATATCGATTGGGTCTGGGATGTCATCCATCTGACGAGCGATGATAAGACACGCCGCTTGGATCTCACGGCCTTGCGCAATGATGTGGATGCGTGGTTCTCCCCGGAATCGCTCACGAGCATCATGGGACCGGCAGAAGGCGAGACGGAAGCCATCGCCCGTGAATGGCTTGGCCGCGCGGGCAAGCGCTGGCGGCCTTTCCTTGCGGTGTCCGCCTATCAGGCGCTTTGCGAAGACACGCATGCGCCATTGCCAGAAGATCTGAAGAAGATCGCTGTGGCCGTGGAATGCTTCCACAAGGCATCGCTCATCCATGACGACATCGAGGACAACGATGCGGTGCGTTATGGCGAGAAGACGCTGCACGAGGAACACGGCACAGCCATCGCCTTGAATGTCGGTGATCTGTTGATCGGTGAAGGTTACCGGCTAATCGGCGCGGCCGATATCAGCGCGGCGCAAAAGGCCGAGATGCTGATGGTTGCAGCTGAGGGTCAACGCCAGCTTTGTCAGGGACAAGGCGCGGAGCTGTGCTGGACACGCAATCCGGGACCGCTGAAATCTTCCGAAGTGTTGGACATCTTCCGCCGCAAGACGGCCCCAGCTTTTGAGGTCGCCCTGCGTTTGGGTGCGGTTTACGCGAACAACCATGCGCCATTCAGCGATGCGATCGGCAAGTATAGCGAGGCACTGGGTATCGCCTATCAGATCCGGGATGACTTGAGCGATTTGGGCTCCGCCGGAGAAACGAATGATATTGAAGGCATCCGCCCGAGCCTATTGCTGGCCATCGCCACGGAACGCGCGAAAGCGGAAGCCGCGGCGCAATTGGAATCTTGGTGGAAACGCCAGCCGCTTGAAGGCGTGAACGCCCAGCGGATCGAGGAACTCTATCGCGAGTTAAAGGCCGACGAACGGGCGAACATCCTGCTGGAGACGTATCAGGAAGAAGCCATCCGCGCCTTGCGTGAGGTGGAGAATGCCAACCTGAAGGGTTTGCTCCGCCGCGTCATCGGCAAGATCTTCAACGAAGCCGAAGTCAAAGGTTGGTGCAGTGAATTTGAGGATAAAAACCTGGCCCGGCTGAACTTGCCGCTGCCAGCACCTGCGGCTACGGCTTGAAGCCATTGTCTGAAGCTTGATTTTCGAAAGCGCTGAATGGATGACCCGTTCAGCGCTTTTTACTTTCCGCAATATATAGTTAGCTGAAAGTGAACTTTTACCCGGTTCACTTGGGAGGGCAAAAATCTACAGGGGTGCGTTTGAGGCGGCGTTTCAGATACCAAGAGACTCCGACCAAATCGTGCATTCCCCGCCAGACGCGATTCCAGACACCATATTTGGAGACGCCCGCCACGCGTGGACGATGATTCACCGGGATTTCCTTGGTCCGGGCACCATTGGCTTGGACTAGAATGGGCAGAAAGCGGTGCAGGCCGTTGAATGGAGTCAAATCAGCGATGGTTTCCCTTTTGAAGACCCGGACAGCGCACCCGGTGTCCTCAAAATCCGCTCCCAGCCATGCCCCCCGGGCCCAACGGGCGATACGGGAAGAGGCTTTGCGGACCCAAGTATCCTGCCGTTTTGTCCTTTTGCCGCAGACGAAGTCACAATCCTTCAATTCTGAAAGCAGCGTAGGCAGGTCAGCGGGATCATTCTGCCGGTCTCCATCCAAGGTAGCTAGTAGCGGAGTCTCCGTATGTTGAAAGCCGGTCCAGACGGCCGCGCTTTGACCGGCATTCTTTAAATGTCTGATACCACGGACTCTGGCATCGCGAGCCTGCATGGCCTGAATCTGTGCCCAAGTGTCATCCGTGCTGGCATCATCCACTAAAACGAGCTCGAAGGCGCGACCCGTCGGAGCAAGGGCCGAAAGCACCTCTTCCGCCAAGGGAAAAACATTCTCCGACTCATTAAAGACAGGGACAACGATGGCAAGTTCTAGCGGCACGGCGGAGAGCGTAAATCTTGTACAAGAGCTTGCAAAACAGAAAGTAAGGTAAGCGGTAAGATTGGTTGGTAGAGTTCGGCGGTTGATCTAAGTATCCTGTTATAAGCAAGTTAGAGTTCTAGCGCGGGGTGATTTGGGTTGTTGATGATAGCTTGAGAAAGGGGTAAAAGCTGACCATTTGGTGGAAAATAGAGGGAATCCACATAGGCGGGTCGGGGAGCCTACGTAAAAAACTTGTTGTCAATGAGGACCTATTTGCTATGTTCCGCGGCCAATGCACCGTTTTGGTGCAAGGGTAAACCGTGTTTACCCCGTAACTAAAACGATAATACACAACACACACATCGCAGGAGGAACTAACGAATGAATATTAATAAATGGACATTGGGTCTGGTCGCAGCTGGTGTGGTCAGTCTCGGTTCGGTCGCTCAGGCTGAGGAAGCCTCGGAGCATTTGATGACGGCTGTTTCTGGTACGCAGATCAGCGGTTATGTGAGCACGACGGCAAGCTGGATGTCCGGCACGGGTATCCGCGGCGGTGGCGCTCTCCCTGGCCGTAGCTTCCATGACGGCGTTGCCAAGCAAGACGGTTTCAACTTGGACGTCATTGACTTGACGATCTCCAAGTCGCTCGACGAGAGCGAATGGGCCGCCGGTTACAAGGCCGAGCTGTGGTTCGGCCCTGACGCCGCCGCTTACGGCAGCAGCTCGACTGGTATCAACGTGTCGGACATGAACATCCGCCAAGCTTACGTTGAACTGCGCGCTCCGGTTGGTAACGGCATCGACTTCAAGGTCGGTGTGTTCGATACCATCATCGGTTACGAAGTCTCCAACCACGACGGCAACCCGAATGTGGGCCGCTCCTACGGTTGGGGCATTGAGCCGACGAGCCACACTGGCATCTTGGCAAGCTACGCGGTGACGGACTTCCTGTCCTTCAGCGCTGGCGTGGCCAACAACGGTCTGGCGAATGGCATCAACGCCGTGCAGCCGATTGAGAGCGACAAGTCCTACATGGCTGGCGTTTTCCTGACCGCTCCGGATGACTGGGGCTTCCTGTCGGGCGCTACCCTGTCTGGCGGCATCGTGGAATCGACCATCAGCAGCCCTGCTGGTGTCGCTCCTGGTGGTTTGCCTGGTATCTCTGCCGGTAACAACGCTGACATGCTGAACTACTATGTTGGTTTGGCACTGCCGTTGCCGATCGAAGGCTGGAGCGTTGGTGCTGCTTGGGATTACCGCGGTCAGTCGCAAGACAGCACGATCCGTGGCAACTATGCCAACGCCTATGCACTGTATCTTTCCGCCGCTGTGACGGAGAAGATGACGGTCAATCTGCGCGCTGACTACACCACGGCAACCAGCGGTACGTACTACGCCACGGGCGCTGGCCACAACAACCAGTTGGGCAGCTTGACGACCACGCTTGACTACTCCCTGTGGGAGAACGTCCTGAGCCGCTTGGAAGTCCGCTGGGATCACCAGCTCGGTGGCGGTTTTGCCGATGCTAACGGCGGTGTTGATGGCGGCGTGTTCGGTGGCGGCACTGGTTCTGTTGCCAACGGCGACAAGAACGCTGTCACGGTTGCGCTGAACCTGATCTACAAGTTCTAATCTAGTACTTAACTGGATATTGAGCCCCTTCCTGCGAAAAGCGGGAAGGGGTTTTTTATTCTGCATCTAACCATTGGCCATACGGTTGGCTGACGGATTGCACGGTTCAAATACTAGTTGTCATACGGAAAACAATTGCTATGTTTCCCGCCATGCACCGCTCTGAAGCGTAAAGCATTGGAGCGAGATTAATCACAAAACATCTAGGCTCATCGCAGGAGGAACTAACGAATGAATATTAATAAATGGACATTGGGTCTGCTCGCAGCTGGTGTGGTCAGTCTCGGTTCGGTCGCTCAGGCTGAAGAAGCTTCTGAGCATTTGATGACGGCTGTTTCTGGTACGCAGATCAGCGGTTACGTGAGTACTTCCATGTTCTGGGCGCCTGGTACGGGTAATCGTGGTGGCTTGCCAGGTCGCAGCTTTCATGACGCTCCTGCCAAGCAAGACGGTTTCAACTTGGACGTCATCGATTTGACGATCTCCAAGTCGCTCGACGAGAGCGAGTGGGCCGCTGGCTACAAGGCCGAACTGTGGTTTGGTCCTGATGCCGCCGCGTATGGCAGCAGCTCGACCGCTGTCAACGCCTCAGATTTCAACATCCGCCAAGCGTATGTTGAACTGCGCGCTCCGGTCGGCAACGGTATCGACTTCAAAGCGGGTGTGTTTGATACAATCATCGGCTATGAAGTTTCTAATCACGATGGAAACCCGAACTTCGGTCGGTCATATGGATATTTTCTCGAGCCTTTAAGCCATACGGGCATCTTGGCGAGTTATGCAGTGACAGATTTCCTGTCCTTCAGCGCTGGCGTGGCCAACAATGCGAACTTGATCGCTGGCTCTAACATCATCGGCGGTGGTGCCGCCGCCTTGGCTGGCAAACAGATCATCGAAAGCGACAAATCCTACATGGTGGGTACTTACCTGACAGCTCCGGATGACTGGGGTTTCCTGTCAGGCGCGACACTCTCTGCGGGTGTTGTCGAGCAAACCATCAGCGGTGTGGCTGGTGTTGGAAATAAATCAGATGCCCACAACTACTATGTGGGTCTGTCGCTGCCGCTACCGATTGAAGGCTGGAGCCTCGGTGCCGCATGGGATTACCGTGGTCAAGGCCAAGACGGCGTTGCTACGCAAGGCAGTTACGCCAACGCTTATGCCCTCTACCTCTCCGCCGCTGTGACGGAGAAGATGACGGTCAACCTGCGCGCAGACTACACCTCGGCTGTTGCTGGTACTTACTACGGCTTGGCTCCTGGTATCACGGGTCACAACAACCAGTTGGGCAGCTTGACCACCACGCTCGACTACTCCCTGTGGGAGAACGTGATGAGCCGCTTGGAAGTCCGCTGGGATCACCAGTTGTCTGGTGGTGCTGCTGATCCTAACGGCGGTGTCGATGGTGGCATCTTCGGTGGTGGCGCCGGTGCTTTCGGTAGCGCCGACAAGAACGCTGTCACGGTTGCGCTGAACCTG
>CAZRGY010000273.1:0-6254 GCA_964599715.1 uncultured Verrucomicrobiota bacterium
TAAAGCAGCAGCCGACGTCAGCCGTAGCGCAAGCCTCTGGCTTGCCGTCCGCGCAGGCATCTCTGCCTGCGCATAGTTTAGACTTTCACTAGCGCTTCCGCTCCCCATGCATTATCTTCCTCCATGTCCCGCTCACAAGGAATCGGCAGGCTGTTTTTATGCTCCCTCGTGTTTCTGCTTAATCCTTTTGGCATACCATCTTTCGCGGCTTTAACGCCCAAACCAAACCGACCATCCGCCTCACTGTATTCCGTTGAGGCCTATCGGCTGGAAATTCGCTATCTCTCCCGCAAGCTGGGCGAACTCGACCTGAAAGGCCCACCCATCATCACCGACGGCTGGAGGACCAATATCGCCGAAGCGGAATGGCCGTTCCTGGCTTGCGTCTATTTCGGCCATGCCTGTCTGAATCTCGCCGAGGAGGAACCATCCCTTAGCAATGAACTCTTGCCCGAAACGCGTTGGGTTCTCCACGCCCTGCAACAACCCCGCTTGAGCGGTTTTGTGAAAGCCCACTTCGGCGAACCGTTCCCTAAGCGAGCCAGTGCTGCCGGCATCTTGCCGGCAGTCAACGCGGGACCGAACCCGAACGGCGCAAAGGACCAACTGCCGCCCATCACCAAATCCGCCGTGTTCGTCCATGGCCATTTCCTCTATCTGGCCATGCGCTATCAAAACATTTCCGGCGACCAACGCTTTGCCCCGGTCATCCGTCAGGTCGCCACAGCCTTGGCCCGTGATTTCTCCGCCACTCCCCACGGCCTCTTGAAAAGCTACTCGGATATGTGGTGGCTCACCGACAACTTCGCCGCCTACGCCGGCCTCACCCACTTTGACCGCACTTACGGCACTCACCTTTCCGCCGTGAAAGATAAGCTCATCACCACCATCCGCACCCATTACCTCGATCCCAAGACCGGTCTCCTCGTCACCTATGTAGATGCGGAGCAACAGAAAATCCTGCAAGGCCCGCGCGGCATCTCCCTGATGTATGGTTTGCACTATCTGAAAGAGTTCGCGCCCGACTTCGCCGCTGAACAATACGCCCTGGCCCGCAAAAACTTTTATCGTAGTTTTCTGGGCATGGGTGCGATGGCTGAAGCGCCTCCCGGTGAAACCGCCCGCGAAGATATCGACAGCGGCCCAGCGGTCTTCGGCCTCGGTCCCTCCGCCAGCGGCTTTGGCATCGGCGCTGCTGCCATGATGCAGGATCATCGCACCGTCAGTGAACTCCTTCACTCTCTCAGCATCATCGGTCTGCCCACGATGGATGGCGACGGACTGCGTTATCAATCCATGCCCATGGTCGGTCAGGCCGTCATCCTCTTCGGCAAGACCGCCGCCTTGAAACGCTGATACCCTTTACGGCGTCCGTTTCGTCCTGATGGCGATCACCACCGCCGTGACCACCGAACCTACCATCGCCAGAGCCATGTCCTTCTGGGCATCCCACATATCACCCTGCTGGCCGTTGTAGGCATTTGCATCATTCGGCGCGAGCACCATGGTCAAGCCCCACTCGAATAGTTCGTAGAACATGCTGGCAGCCATGATGAACTCCACCGCAAAGTAAAGTGCCGCCCTGGGAGAAAGCCTCACTCGTTGTGTCAGCACCTCCCACACCGGCAGCGTCCACAGCAGTCCGAAGCAAAAGTGAACGAACCGGTCGTAATGATTCCGGCGAAAATTAAAATGATCCCCGGGTCGAAATCCGAATAGTCTCTGCCCCCAATCATCATAGGGCACGTAAGAATAGATATAGCGCGCGCCGAAAGTGTGAATGAGCATGAACACCACCAGGCAAGTGAACGCTGTCCGACTGACAGCAAACCGCTTTTGGAACCATGGCATGAAAAACAACATGAACACCGTCGGCGAATGCTGCAGATACATCTCCCGCGGATACGGCGCGCCGATCCAGCTCAAGACCATCGATACCGCCAAGAGCACCAGCAACTTTCTCTCATATGTCCAAAAGGACAACGTAGACTTCTCTGCACTGGGTGTGGTGGTGGTCATTGGCGTTCTGCGCTCAATGTCTCAGGATATTGCCTTTCTTAAAATCGCCATTTTGTGGTAACTTCCAGCCATGCACCATCAGCTTCAAGGCGTTCCCATCTTCGCCGGCCTCAGCGATGAAGCCATTGATCTGATGGTCAAACACGCCCATGAGACCCACACGAAGCCCGGTGATTGCATCGTGCGTGAAGGCGAAAGCGGCAACCGTTTTTACCTCATCGGCGGAGGCGAGGTCCGCGTGGTGAAACAGCTCGATACGCCGCAGGAAGTGGAACTGGCGCGTCTCGGCCCGCACGATTTCTTCGGCGAGATGTGCATCCTTGAGACCCTTCCCCGCTCCGCCTCCGTCCAGGCCATCACCGACACCACCGCCTTTGCCCTCTCCTCCCTGGACTTTCTCTACCTCTACGAAAAACTACCCTCCGAGTACGGCATCCTCGTCCTGAATCTCGCCCGCGACCTCTCCCGCCGTATCCGCCACCTCGACGAAGTCTTCGCCGCGCGCGGCTGGTAAATATCAACCGAGCACCAGCTTCCGCTCCGTCGCCGTCAGTTCCTTCCATTTCCCGGCGGCCAGATCGCCCAGCACAAACTGCCCGATCCGCACGCGCATCAACCGCAAGGTCGGGTGCCCCACCGCCGCGGTCATCCGCCGCACCTGCCGGTTCTTCCCTTCCACCAGTTCCAGCCCGATCCAGCAATCCGGCACTGATTTGCGGAATCGTATCGGCGGCTCACGTGGCGGCACCTCTGGTTGCGGCTCGAGCATCCAGGCCCGTCCCGGCAATGTCTTGTGTCCTTGGATCACCACGCCCTTGCTGAGCTGCAGCAGCGCCTCTGGTGTCGGGATGCGTTCCACCTGCGCCCAATACTCTCGCTCGTGCGCGTTACGCGGATGCAACAGCCGCGTGTTCAATCCCGGCTCGTCACTGAGCAGCAAGAGTCCCTCGCTATCCGCATCCAACCGCCCGATGGCATAGACGTCCTTCGGAAATCCAAACTCTGCCATCGTCCGGTTCGGTGAGCCATCCGGCGTGAATTGCGAAAGCACTCCGTAAGGTTTGTTGAATGCGAGCAGCACAGTTTTATCGATCAGTTAAATCACGGCAGCGGATTTTCCCGCAATCGGGCGACCGACTTCTTCACCACCGGTGCCGCCAGTTCTGCCGCCTTGGTGAACGTCTCGCCTTTGATATCCACTCCCCGCTCCCGGCACAGCGCCAGTGTTTGCGTGATGATCGCCTCGTCATAAGGCGCGAGCACCGGCAGCAACCGCTCCGGATTCATGCCATAGTCCTTCACCAATTGTTCCGCATACCCGCGCGGCGAGGTGTATTTGCCATCACCGTCACCATCGATCCAGATGGGATTCGTTGAGGCGATGACTCGCGGCGTGAACGTCCTTGAACTCGGCTGATACGGGCGGGGCGTCTCAGCAAATGGTGCGGTCACTCCCGGCCCCGTAGCGATACCCACCAGATACACATCATGAAACGGCCGTTGCACTACAAACCCCGAACTCCTCCGCAAACGCACCCGCGGCTGCAGATAATCCGTTTCCCGGATCTTCAAACCATTCGCATACAGTTCCACCCTTTGCACCCACGTCCATGATGGCGAATCCGCATGCACCGTCACTATGAATTCATCGGGCAAGTTCGTCGCCACATCACCCAGATGAAATTGCTGGGCCACATCCATGTCCGCGAAAAGCCCCATGCTCACTGAAGCTCGGCCTTGCTTAAGGTTCTTGCACGCCTCGTTGATGTCGATGCGCCCCGGGTCGTCATCACTCGCCGCGATATAGGTACGACCCTGTCCCAAGATGAACCGGCTCACATCATGTGTGTCACTCGAACCCACCGCGACGATGCGATGTCCGCGATTCAACAGCGCGAACCAATCCCGATACAACAAATGGATATCCGACTGCATCGCCCCGGATGTGATGACTTCCACTGCATCGAACAACTCGTTTGTCATCCGCACATGCCGTCCCGTCACCGGATTCAGATTGGTCGCTGCGAGCGGAATGAACCCGCTGTGCAGATCACGCGGATGATTCAGCGTGATGACCTGCACGCCTGGCGTGGCCCGGATGCCCTTGAGCAAATCGGTCCAATCGCCCTGTTTGAAATCCGCGATCGTGCTGCCCGCCGCGATTGGAAACGCATTGAAGTGCCCCACCTTCGTCGTGACTTCGTTCCCGATGACCGTCGTGAAATGTTCCTGCAGCTTGGTCTTCAAGGCTGCCTCGGAATAATCCGTATGGTGGTTATGATCCGTGGAGATCGGCAGTTCGACACCCTCCCCGGCAATCGTGAACATCCGCTCATCCACCGTGGCATCACCATGCCCGCTATAGGTCAGTGTGTGGATGTGCGTATCCGCCGCCACCCAGCCTTTGGTGTTCACCTCGCGCCGGATGGCGAGCTCCAGAGTTTTTGTCTCACCCGCAGTGACAGTGACCTGCTGCGTCGCCACGCTGTATTCCATGCCGCGCGAGGCATAGACGGTATAATCCCCCGGCAATAGATCCACTCCAGCCGTGCCATCACGGGTATAGATAACGCCCGTGCGCGTGATGAAACCAAGTGTGTCAGCCTTCGTCTCACCCGCCATGACCATGGCCGCCAGCGCCCCACTGGCATCCACGATAGTGATGCGGCAAGGCAACGCCGTGTGCTCCGGCGCTTCGGTCACTTTGAGGCGCAGCGTATTGCCCGCAAACAAAGGTTTCGCTGTCCCCGTCACCAACCGGATGTCACTCAGTTCGATATCATCGATCGATTTGGGCGGCTCAAACCGCAAGCTGTTCGCCTCCCCCTTGAGCAATCCGGCCGGTAGCTCAAAGTACGTGACCTGAGCAGTATCTTGGGCCACGAGCTTGCCGACCTCCCGGTTGTTCACGAACACCCGCCACGGCATTTTCACTCCGCGTTGACGGATAAACAGTGCGTGTGGCTCCGAAGCTTTTTTGACCGGGAACGAGATATTCAGTTCACGTCCCTCTGGTTTGCTCGTGGAAAAATCCTCCCACTCCGGCAATCCCGGCACGCTCAGAAAATGCGGACCGGCGGATAGCATCTGAGATTCAGCCGCCCAGCTGGAGCTAAACATCAGAGGAAAGAGGCACATCCAAACGCCCACTCGAGCAATTAAACCGTGAAACCCCAATCCCCACTTATACAAGCGGGGAAAGCAAAGGGTATGGGGCACTGCGGTATCCACGATGCAAAGAGCTTAAAAAACGGAGCCGTCCTTGTCCATGCGGTTGAGGGCCTCCTCTGCCTGCCGTCTGACGGAGGCATCCGGGTGATCCAGCAACTGCTCCACTTGCGGTACAGCCGCGGCGGCATGAACTCCGAGATCGCTGAGCTGGCGTAGAGCCACTTCCATCATAGATTGGTCTTGATGCTGCAACAACGCGGCCAGCACCGGCACAGAGTAGCGCGCTTCCTCGACATCCAGCCGGGTAAGGGTCGTGGCCGCGTTCAATTGGAATTCAGCCTTGGGATTCTTTAACAGCTCGCGCAAACGTGGGATGGAAGGAAGCGCAGCGGGACCGATCCGCCCCAGCGCGATGATAGCGTTCAAGCGCACCGAATCGTCCAGATCATCCAGAGCGATGATCAGTGCAGGCACGCCATCCTTGGCCTCGGGACCGATGAAGCCCAGTTCCCCGGCCCCGAATACGCGGATGGCTGGATCCGGACTGCGCAACGCCGTCAACAAACCGGGCACGATGATTTCCGCCGGAGCCCGCAAACGGTTCAACAAGTTGTAGCAATAGCCGCGTACCACGCGATCAGGGTCGGCTAGGGCAAGAGAAAGGACCGGCATGACCGACCGAGAATTTCCCCCAAGCAAAGAGAGCTGTTTCGCAGCGGCACGACGCCAGAGCGCCGCTGGTAATGGATCGGGTAACCGGTCGCGGATCACCGCCGGCCATTTCTCAGCCCCATGATGCCGCCAATGTGAGTATCTGGTCTCGGTGGTGAAGAGCCGGTTGGTCAGCACCGGAAGTGCATTGGTGCCAAATTCGACGAAGGCCTGCTCCGCATCATCCCGCAAAAGAACATCTGTTTTGGGATCCGCCACCAAACGGAGCCAATCACTGACCGACAGGCGCTCATAAACCGGCTCTGCCGGATGGCTTTGCCGCCAGAGCAGGAAGCCGCCCAACAATAACAGGCTTGTCACAGCCAGATATGCCAAACGGCGTTTCATCACCC
>CAZRGY010000274.1:0-2746 GCA_964599715.1 uncultured Verrucomicrobiota bacterium
GGCGGTCTGGCTTCCTTCGCATACTTCTCCAGTCGCGCTTGCAACTCCTTCACCTTGTCGGGGTTCTCCGTCGCCAGGTTGTTCTTTTCACCCAGATCCTTCGCCAGATTGAACAGTTCCACTGTCGCCTTCTCTGACGCCGCTTTCTTTTTCTTTTTGGCGTTCTTGGCCGGGGTCTCTTCATCGTCATCCCCGGAAGCTCCTACTGTGTTCACCACGAGCTTCCAATCTCCCACGCGGATGGCTCCCCGTCTGGGTTCGCTGTTGAACAGTATCTCCTCATGCGGTGACGGTTTGCCTTTCGTGAGTGCCGGCCAGATGTCGAGCCCATCCAGCGGCAGCTTCTGTTTGTCTTTGGTCAAAGAGGCTCCGCCCAGCTTCAGAAGTGTTGGATACCAGTCCACCATATGCATCGCCGTGTTCAAACGAGTGCCCGCCTTGATCTTCCCATCCCACGTGGCAAAAGCCGCCGCCCTCACCCCGCCCTCATATAGTGTGCCTTTGCCTGCCCGCAAGGGACCATTGTCCGTGACCTTGCCGGGGGCATAACCGCCGTTGTCGCTGGAGAAGATGAACAGCGTGTTCTTCCGCAATCCCTTCGCCTCCACCGCAGCCACCACCTGCCCCACTGCTTCGTCCAATGCCATGAGCATCCCTGCCATCGTGCGCCGCTGCCCGCTCAGGTGCGAGAGGGAGGTCAAGTAGCTGTCCGGCACTTGCAGCGGCGTGTGCACGGCATTGAAAGGCACGTAGAGGAAGAACGGCTTCTCTTTGCTCTGCTCGTTCACGAACTTCACCGCCTCCTTCGCCAGCAGATGCGTGGAGTAACCTTCCTCCGTAAGCTTCTCGCCATTGCGATACCAGTCCAGTTCGCCATCACGGATGTGCGTGTTGTAGTCGATCGCGCCGAAGAGATGCCCATACGCGTGATCGAAACCGCGTGCATTCGGCCAGTATGCCTTGTCGAAACTGCCCAGGTGCCACTTGCCGCTGATGGCTGTGCGATAGCCCGCTTCCTTCAACGCCTGCGCCAAAGTGCGTTCCTCCAGCGGCAAACCATACTTCGCCCAAGGCCGGATCACTCCCACCTGCAAACCGGTGCGGATGGGGTAACGCCCGGTCATCAAAGCCGCTCGCGTCGGTGAGCAGACCGGCTGCACGTAGAAGGATTCTAGCACGGCCCCGGCATGCGCGAGCTTGTCCAGGTGCGGTGTCTTGATGTCCTTGCCACCACTGAACCCGCAATCCATGTATCCCAGATCATCCGCCAGAAAAAATACGATGTTCGGTCGGTCGGCGGCATTGCCCGAAACCACCGCGGACAGCAACAACACCAGAACCGCCCAAGCCTTCAGCAAGTTTTTCTTCATAAGTACGGAGGATTGATGGTCACTTGTTCTTTTTGTTTTTCTTCTTGGCCGGGGCTTCACCTTCGCCGCGGCCTTTGCTGGGACGCTCATCCGCATTCACTTTTGGGAAATGCTGACTAAGCTCCTTTTTTACACTGTCATACTTCGCGTCCTTCGCCAGATTCGTCCAGCCGTAGGGATCGATCTCGTGGTTGTAGAGTTCCTCGCCTCCGTCCGCATAACGTATGTAGCGCCACGTCTCACTGCGCACGCTGTGGTTGTCCTTATGGAAGGTTGTTAGCGCCGGGGTCTCCCATTTCGCCTGGGGATTCTTCAGCAAAGGCGTGATGTCCAGTCCCTCCACATGCGCGGGCTTGGCGACTCCAGTCAACGCGCACAGCGTCGGATAAATGCTCATGAAATCCACCGGACGCTCGCACACGCCGCCGCGTTTTGTCACGCCGGGAGCCACCCAGATGTAGGGTGCCCGTGCAGATTCCTCCCACAACGCGAACTTGCGCCAGTGCGATTTCTCGCCGAGATGCCAGCCATGGTCGCCCCAGAAAACGATGATGGTGTTGTCGCGGTTCGGCGATTTGTCATATGCATCCAGCAGACGGCCGACCATCGCATCGCAGAATGCTATGGTCGCCAGATACGCCTGCACTGCTTCCTTCCAACGGCCGGACTTCACGATCTGCGCGTGGTCACCATCCGGCCTGGCCATCTTGATCCCGCCCGCCGGCACGTCATCCAGATCATCCGCGCGATACGGCGGCAGCTCCACCTTGTCCAAAGGGAACATGTCGAAATATTTCTTCGGCACGCTGAAGGGCATGTGCGGCTTCACGAGCCCGACCGCCATGAAGAAGGGCTTGTCATGTTTCGCGTTCAGTTTCCCGATGCTGTAATCCACCACCTTGTAGTCCGGCATGTCCGCGTCCTCATTCGCCAGCGGGTAGAACTTGATGCCGCCCACGCCGTCATCCTTGGCATCGGGATGCCGTTTCAACGCGCCGCCCGCAGTGAAATAATCCGTCCACTCGCCTTCACGATGATCCTGTGAGTGATAGATTTTTCCCGCACCAAAAACATTGTAGCCAGCGTTCAGGAACTGTGTCGTCAGCGTCTTGTCCTTGCTGATGGCATCCTTCCAGTCCTGGCCGTTGTCATACACACCGCTGGTGCTGGGGCGCAGGCCGGACATAAGGGCGGCCCGTGAGGGGTTACAGACCGGGGCGGCGCAATTCGCCCGGGTGAAAGTCACGCCCATCTTCGCCAGGCGGTCGATGTTCGGAGTTTTGGTCTGCGGATTGCGGCCCAGATGGCTGACCCAGTGGTTCAGGTCATCCACGGCGATGAACAACACGTTAGGCTTAGCTTTGTCCGCCGCCCAA
>CAZRGY010000274.1:2846-4034 GCA_964599715.1 uncultured Verrucomicrobiota bacterium
GCGCAACACCTTGACCCTCCTGGCTTGAGACGGGTTAATCGCCAGATTGTGCTCCTCCAGCGGATCAGTTAGCAGATCATAAAGCTCAAATTCCGGACGTTCATGATAGCGCTTCACGATGGCGGCTGCTGCCGCATCCGTCTGGGCGCGCTCGAACCAAGAGAGCCAGTAACGCCCGCCATCCTTGGCCAAAGCTTTGTCGATATGCGTCGTGTGCGCGAATTCCGGGTGCAGATTCCAGATCAGTTTCCACCGATCGGTGCGGACCGAGCGGATGGGATACACATTCATGCGACCATCCCCGCTATGCGTCGTGAAGATGATATCGCGGTGGACGGATTTCTCCCCACGTAATACCGGCAGAAAGGACCGGCCATCAATACCCTCCGGAGACTTTCCACGCGCTGCCTCGATGAGGGTCGGTAACAAGTCTGGCCATTGGATCATGGCACTCGTCCGTTTCCCCGGTTTGATGACGCCATCCCACGCTGCAATGAATGGCACCCGGATACCAGAGTCATACAGGTTCCATTTACCGAACGGCCATTGCGCCCCATGATCGCTCGTATAGATGAACAGCGTGTTCTTCGGCTCCAGATATTTACGGGCCAGACCGCGGATCTCTCCTAGCAACGTATCCGCCTTGGTGACATCCGTGTAATATCGGGCGCGAAACTCGCGGGTCTCCTGGGTATCCACAAAGGTGCGAGGCAGCGTCACTTTCGCCGGGTCATACCCTTCCATATCCGGCCATGGCACATGCGGCTCATGCGTGCCCACAAACAGGCACAAAGGTTTGGATTTATCCCGGTTCTTGATGAATTCCTCCACGAAGCCCGCTGTGTGCCGTTCATCGAATACATCAAACCCGTGATTCTTCACATCCGTTTTGCCATGCGCCACTTTACCGAAGGCAGCCGTCAGATAGCCGAGTTGGCGTAACACTTCTGGTAGCGAGGCCACGCCCTCGCGTTTGTAGGAATGATTTGCCTCGGCACCATTACGCGCCGGCATCAACCCCGTGAGCAAGGCCGCGCGACTGGGCGCACAAGCGGGTGAAGCGATATAGGCTTGGTCAAACGTCAGTCCGGCATCCGCCAGTGCCTGCATATTCGGCGTGCGCACATCCCGCGCGCCGTAAGGTGTGGAGTCCAACTGCCCGTGATCATCCGAAAGAAAGATGACAAA